>JBEBJC010000397.1:0-7256 GCA_040080105.1 Myxococcota bacterium | reverse complement strand
GCGCCCGTGCGCCTCGATCTCGACCGCGGGCCACCCGCCGTCACACGAGATCAGGTCGGACCGCCGCTCGTCGAGCCCCTCGACCGCCAGATCCGTCAGCCGGTCCCTGGCGAACGTCGGCAGATCCGAGGCCGGATCGGGGGGGAGCGCCGCGGCGGTGAGCATCACCTCCCCCGGGGACAGGCCGACCGCGCCGCCGGTGGTGAACAGGACCATCGATCCACTGCGGGCGGCGAACGCCAGCGGCGGCGCGGGCACCAGCCGGAACGGCAGCCCGTCGAACGGGGACACCGGCCCGTCGTGGTACCGGCAGGTGGCGATCGCGGCGCGGATCTCCTCGCCCAGCGCTCGGTCTGCCGCGGGTCCGGTCGCGACCACCAGCGCCGTGCGGTCGGGCGAACCGATCGCGAGCATCCACTTGGCGATCGGATCGTCGGTGGTGGGGCCGTCGATCACCTCGATCCACCCGCCGCCCGCCGCCGCCCCGGCCGCCACGACGTGGTACCCCCGGGCCTCCATCCGCTCGCGCGCCAGATCCGCGAGCACCGCGTCGAGGGCGACCGGGACCTCGGTCACCGCGATCGACGCTTCGCGCTCCGGATCTTCGAACCCCGCGAACCGGGTCGCGCGCACGAACCGCGGCGGGGGAGTCAGCGCCACCCGCGTCCCCGGGACCTGTTCCTGTGCCAACCCGACCTCCGCCCCGACCCCTGTAAGCTGGTCTCGTGCGTCGCGTTCGGCGAGGGTCGCACGGAGGTCCCATGATCGTCGGCATCGCGCTGTACTCGCTGTCCGGCTGCCCTGCGCCGGAAGAGCTGCACGTCACCGAGCCCTCGGGTCGGTCTGAGGCTCGGGTCACCGCGCCGGTCGAGGTGTCCACCCCTCCGGGTCGGGCGCCGGTGGTGGAGCAGGCGCTCCCGAGCGGCGAGCTGGTGGTGCGGGACTGCGACGGCTCGCTCGGGCTCGCCCCGAGGCCGGGCGGCGGGCTCGGGTGGGTCTCGGCGATCGGCTGTGCCTCGGCGGAGCGCGCGCCGGCCCCGCCGGTGACGACGTCGGCCGACGTCCCGGCCGAGCCGAGGATTGTCGCCGGCGCGCCTGCGGCCGAGCCGGCGGCGATGCCCGATCCCGCACCTCCGCCGGCGCCGGCGCCCTCGTCTGGCGAGGAGAACCGGCGGCGGAACGTCGCGGACGCGGAGCGTGGGCCGGTGAAGGTCGACCAGGAGGCGGCCGACGACACCCTCGCCCGGAAGACGTTCAAGGACGCGAAGTTCCGCTGGGGGGGCGAGCAATTCCTGTCGAACGACGACTCGATGAGCCTCGCCTCGGCCCAGCGGGTCCTGTGGGCGCTCGCCCACGACGCGCGCCTCGACCCGTCGCAGATCCGCAAGCACGAGCTGCTGAACTACTTCAGCTTCGACACCGTCGCGCCGCAGCCCGGGCGCACGTTCGGCGTGCACGGCGCGGCCGAGCGCGAGGGCGACCAGCTCACGGTCGCGCTGGCGGTGCGCGGAGCGAACCCGCCGCGCCAGCCGCTCGACCTCACGGTGGTCGTCGACCGCTCCGGGTCGATGAAGGCGGAAGGGAAGATGGACTTCACCCGGCGCGGCCTGCACCAGCTCGTGGCCGGCCTGCAGCGCGGGGACCGAGTGGACCTGGTGTTGTTCGACGACCGGGTGTGTACGCCGGTCGAAGGGTTCGTGGTGGGCCGGGATCCGGTCGACGTCCTGACCAACGCGATCGACGCGATCCAGCCGCGCGGGTCGACCGATCTGGCGGCCGGGCTCGACGAGGCGTACCGGATCCAGGCCGGGCGCGAGCCCGCCGACACCCACGGCCGCAGCCGCCGGGTGCTGGTGGTCACCGACGCGCAGCTGAACAGCGGGAACGTCGACCGGTCGCTGGTGTCCGAGGTCGGTCGCCAGCTCGATCAGCACGACATCCGGCTGTCGGGCGTCGGGGTGGGGCGCGACTTCGACGACGAGATGCTGGACCTGCTCACCGAGAAGGGCCGCGGCGCCTACGTGTTCCTCGGGTCCGAGGCGGTGGTCGACCGGGTGTTCGGCGTCGGGCTCGACGGGCTGATCGGCACGGTGGCGAACGATGTCCGGTTCAGCCTGGACCTGCCCCCGTCCCTCGCGATGGCGAAGTTCTACGGAGAGGAGTCGTCGTCGGTCGCGGCCGACGTGAAGCCGGTGCACTTCCACGCGGGCACGACCCAGCTGTTCCTGCAAGACCTCCAGATCCGCGACGGCGAGCTGTCGCCGTCCGACCCGATCGCGCTCAAGATCGCGTACCGCGACCCAGCCACCGACGAGCCGGTCACCGAGGAGCTCCGCACCACCGTCGGAGCGCTGCTCGACGCCGACCCTCACAACGTGCGGAAGGGGCGCGCGCTGATGGCGTTCGCCGACTGGGCGTTGGCCGAAGCCACCGACGCCGGGTCGTGCGGCGAGCCCCGGGCGCCGTTCCGCTCGCGCGCCGCATCGGTCGCCGACGACGCCGAGATCGGCTACGTGAACGGGCTCGTCGGGGCCGTGTGCGGTGAAGAGCCGCTGGCGGTGGCGGTGGCGCCGGTCGAGCTCAAGGTGAAGCTCGACACCGACGTCCCCGTCACCGGCGTCGACGTGGACTGCGGCGCCGACGGGATCGTTCGGCGACAGCTCCAGGCGGGCGACACCGTCGCGCGGTTCGACGTGGCGCCGGGCGAGTGCCGGGTCCAGATCCACGGCACCCTGCCGATGTCGGCCTCACTGTCGGTGCCGACCACCGGACTCGACGTGTGGTGCCGGGTCAGGGGCGGGCGGCTGTCGTGTGGCTGATCAGGCCCGCGGCAGGCGCACGGTGAACACGGTGCGGCCGGGCCGGCTGTCCACGTTCACGTCCCCGCCGTGACGCTGCGCGATCGTGCGGACCAGCGCGAGGCCGAGCCCGGTCCCGCCGCTCGCCCGGTCGGTGGTGAAGAACCGGTCGAACACCCGCGCCAGGTTCGCGTCGCTGATCCCGCGCCCGTCGTCGATCACCCGGAACCCGGTGGCGCGTCCGTCGACGAACCCCTCGAGCTGCACCGCGACCCCGGGTCCGCCGTGCCGGCGGGCGTTCTCCACCAGGTTCTTCGCGACCGCCTCGAGCTGGGCCCGGTCGCCGCGGACCGCCGCCGCTTCGCCGGACAACGCGACCGCGTGATCGGCCGCGACATCGGCCAACAGCTCGCCTAGCCCGACCTCGGCCCGCGCGTGGGGCTCGTCGGCCCGCGCGAGGGACAGCAGCCCCGACACCATCCGCTCGAGCCGCGACAGCTCCCGACCAGCGTTGTCGAGGAACCGCGCGCGCTGCTCGGCCGGCATCTCGGCGTCGTCCGTGAGGAGCTCGACCGTGCCGCGCAAAGTGGCGATCGGCGTCTTGAACTCGTGGGACACGTTGCTCGCGAACTCGGAGATGTACGACAGCCGGTCGCGCAGCCGCTCGGCCATCGTCGCGATCGAGTTCGCGGTGTGCGCCACCTCGGACACGTGGCTGCGTCGGGGGCGGTCGAGCTCGTCGAGTCCGGCGTGGTCGCCGTCGGCGATCCGCAAGGCTCCACGGTCGAGCATCTCGAGCGACCGGGTCGCGACCCAGGCGGCGAGGCCAGCGACCCCGGCGGTGGCGAACACCGCCGCCACCACCGCCGCCACCAGCCCCGGCGCCATGTGGTACAGCGCCTTGAACTGCTCCCGCGGGGTGCGCGAGATCACCACCGCGCCCACCACCCGCTGGTCGAGCACCACCGGGATCGCGACGTACACCCGCACGTTCGCGCTGCGGCTCTCCGACCACGGCGGGTGGTACTCGGTCTGCTCCGGGCGGGGGCGCACCTCGACCCCGGTACGGCCGTCCAGGGCGGCCTGGACGATCGGGTCGCTCGACAGGTCCTCCCCGAGGACGTCGCCGCTCGTGGCCACGACCTTCGCTCGGGCGTCCACCACCCGGATGCCGGACAGGGTGGACTCCTTCGCGTCGCGCAGCGGCCCGCGCACCCGGGGCTCGATGTCGTCCAGATCTGCGCCCGGACGAGCCCGTCGCGCGTGCTCGAGCTCGCTCTGGAGGTAGGTCGCGATGAGCGCGCCCTGGTGCTCGATGTCCCACCGCGTCTGGTCGCGCAGGTCGTTGGTCAGGGTGCCCGACAGCAGCAGCACCACCACCGGCGGCAGCAGCACAGCGGTGTGGGAGCACAGCAGCCACGCCGACAGCGGCAGGCGCGGCAGCCACCCGACCAACGCGCGGATCATGACTTCGGCGCGTCGCGCGGGTCGACGAACCGGAACCCGAGCCCGTGGACGGTCTCGATGGGGTCGAGGCCGCCCTCGCGGATCTTCTGGCGGATCCGCCGCATGTGCGAGTCCAACGTGCGGTCGGACACGTGGTGCGGGCCCTCGTACGCGCGCTGCACCAGCTCGTCGCGGGTGAACACCCGCCCCGGGCGACGCAGCAGCACCTCGAGGATCCGGAACTCGGTGACGGTGAACTGGACCTCGACCCCGGCCGACCAGGCGCGGAACAGCTCGGTGTCGAGCTTCACCCCGCCGGACTCGACCACCGTCGGATCGGCCGACGGGTGGGTGCGGCGGAGCACCGCCTTGACCCGGCTCACCAGCTCGCGCGGGCTGAACGGCTTCGACACGTAGTCGTCGCCGCCCATCTCGAGCCCGAGGATCTTGTCGACCTCCTCACCGCGCGACGACAGGAACACGATCGGCACCTGGCTCGTCTTGCGGATCGCGCGGCACACCTCGAGCCCGTCCATCTCGGGCATCAGCACGTCGAGGACGACGAGGTCGACCGCACTGCGCTGGAACCGATCCACCGCGGCGCGACCGTTGTCGGCCTCCAACACCTCGAAGCCGGCCCGATCGAGCGCGTATCGGACCACCTCGCGCAGCGAAGGGTCGTCGTCGACCAACAAGATCCGACCGGCGCTCGACATCAGGGGACGTTGATCGGCGCCGAGCCGCCGGTGGACGTGCCGATCGCGGTGCCGCCCGCGGGCGTGGTGCCGGTCCCGCCGGTCCAAACCCCGGTTCCGCCGATCGAGGTCGTGGTGGTGCCGGTTCCGCCGCCAGTGGTGGTGCCGGTGCCGCCGCCGGTGGTGGTGGTGCCGGTTCCGCCGCCGGTGGGGGTGCCGGTGCCGCCGACCGTGCCGGTCCCGCCGGTCGCGGAGGTGGTCGGGCCCGTGTCGCCCGTGTCGCCGGTCGTCCCGGTGGGGAACTTGGTGTAGGTGCCGGTCCCGCCGTAGCAGGCGGCGAGCACGAACGTGGTCAGCGCCGCGCCGAGGGCGTTGAACCGGCTCGACCGACGGGTGGAGCAGAACGGACACTTCTCGTCGGCGGTGCGCACGTGGCGGTGGCAGCTCTCACACTCGATCATCGTTTCCTCCTCGCCCACGATAGACCACCGGCGCATGCAACGCATCGCCTCAGATTCCGATTCGTCCCACCCCCGGTACGTGGTGTGGGAGCTCACGCTGCGCTGTGACCTGGCGTGCCGACACTGCGGGAGCCGGGCCGGCAAGCCCCGCGATCGCGAGCTGTCGGTCGCGGAGGCGCTCGGCGTGGTCGCCCAGCTCGCCGCCGCGGGGACCGCCGAGATCACGTTCATCGGCGGCGAGGCCTACCTGTACCGCGAATGGTTGCAGGTGGTGGAGGCCACCGCGCGGGCGGGGATCACCGCCACCCTGACCACCGGCGGGCGGGGGTTCGACGCCGAGATGGCCCGTCGAGCCGCGGCGGCCGGCCTGGCCGCGGTCAACGTGTCGGTCGACGGCCTCGAGGGTGCACACGACACGCTGCGCAACGTGCGCGGGAGCCACGCGCGCGCGATGGGCGCGATCGCCGCGACCCGCGACGCCGGGATGGAGCCCCACGCGAACACCCAGGTGAACCGGCTGAACCTGCCGGAGCTCGAGGGGCTGGCCGACTCGCTGTTCGACGCCGGCATCGTCGCGTGGCAGGTCCAGGTGACCGGTCCGATGGGACGCGCCGCCGACCAGCCCGACTGGCTGCTGCAGCCGTACGACTTCCTCGACTTCGTCCCCCGGCTGGCCAAGGTGGCGGAGCGGGCGCGCGAACGGGGGATCCGGCTCGAGGTGGCGAACAACCTCGGGTACTTCGGGCCCCACGAGGGGGTCCTCCGCCGCGGGCTGTGGCGCGGGTGCCAGGCCGGCCGGTTCCTGCTCGGGATCGAGGCCGACGGATCGGTGAAGGGCTGCCCGTCGCTGCCGTCCGCCCCGTACGTCGGGGGGAACGTGCGCGACACCCCGATCCTCGAGCTGATGCAGCGGTCCCCGGAGATCCGGTTCTCCCAGGAGCGGTCGATCGACGAGCTGTGGGGGTTCTGCGCCGGCTGCTACTACGCCGAGGAGTGCCGCGGGGGCTGCTCGTGGACCGCGCACACCTTGCTCGGCCGCCGAGGCAACCTGCCGTACTGCCACCACCGCGCGCTGGAGCTCGCCACGCTGGGGCTGCGCGAGCGGCTGGTGCGGGTCGAGCCGGCGCCCGGGCAACCGTTCGACTTCGGTCGGTTCGAGATCGTGGTGGAGGCCTTCGGTGGAGCGGCCGGAGCGACGACTCAGCCCAGCGGAGCTGGGCTATCGTTCGGAGTGGAGGCCGCGGAGCCGAGCCCGTCGAGTAGGGAGGCGTCGTGAAGCAGGAGCTGCGGGCCGAGATGCGGCGCAGGCGCGCGGGGTGGACGGAGCTCGCGCTCGAGCAAGCTGGGAACGCCGTCGCAGAGCGGATCCTGACCCTGCCGGACCTCGCGTTGCCCACGGCTGTGGGCTGTTACCTGTCGGTGCGCAAGGAGCTGCCCACCGGGGCGCTCGTGAGCTGGCTCCAGTCGATGGGCCACACCGTGGCGGTGCCGCGGGTCACCAGCGCGGTCGACATGGAGTTCCGGCGGTGGGAGGAGCCGCTCGAGGCCGGGGTGCTCGGCATCCAGACCAGCAATGGCCCCCGGATCCCGGTGACGGTGGTGATCTGCCCCGGCCTGGCGTTCGACGCGCGCGGCGCGCGCCTCGGGTACGGCGCCGGCTACTACGATCGGTGGCTGGCGGCGCACCCGAGCGTGGTGCCGGTGGGGATCTGCGCGGAGGACGCGGTGCTCGACGAGGTGCCCTGTGAAGACCACGATCGGCGGATGGCGTACCTGGTGACCCCGACCCGGATCGTGGCGTGCCGGTGATGCGGGTAGTGGGCGCAGCGTGGATCCGCGACGGGCGGGTGCTCGCG
>JBEBJC010000396.1:0-7260 GCA_040080105.1 Myxococcota bacterium | reverse complement strand
CCTCGGCCGCGCCCGCGTCACACACCGCGAGCACGACCAGCGCCGACCGCGCGAGCGCCGGGACCAGCGCGTGCACGACGCCGCTGCCTGCGCGCTCCCCACCTGGCGCCCCGAGCGCGAGCGCCCCGTGCGCCCGGGTGCCGTGGGCGACCACGAACGTGACCAGCGGCCCTTCGGCTGCGGGCGTCGACGGGACCGCGAGCGCACCCAGCAGCCCCTCGGCGACCGGGTCGGACGGGTCGGGGCACCACGCCCAGGTCGACGCCAACCCCTCCGCCGGCACCGGCGCGCCGCCGCCGGCCCGCCGCGCGACCACCGCCCGCCCGGTGGCCTCGAGCCCGCTCCCGTCCGCGTCGGCCAGCAGCTCCCACGGGAGCGCCCCGAGCTCCGGATCCGGCGTGTCGACCACGATCAGCAGGGGCTCGGTCCGGGCGCGGGCCAACGCCGCGCCGAGCTCCACCGCCACCGCGCCTGCGGTCCACACCTCGGCGAGCGCGCGGCCGATCTGCGCCTCGAGCTCGGCCATCGGCCGATCGTCGCCCGGGAGCACCAGCGCCGGCGGATCGACCCGCGCCCGGAACACCCCAGCCGCCGCGATCGACCCGTGCGCGAGCCGACCGGACGCGGCCCCGGCGAGGATCCGTAGCTGGTCACCATCGGCTTCGACCCGCAGGTGGAACGCCTGCCCCGATTCGCGCACGCCCTACTGTACCCCGCCGCTGGCGATGGAGGCGGGCGGGTGCTACCGGGGTTCTTCGGAGGTCCGATGCGGCGCCTGCTCATCCTCGGGGTCGGCCTGTCGGCGTGCTCGAGCGGGTTGATCGCCACCAAGGACCTCGGCATCACCTCGACCACCGGTCCGGTGCCGGACACCGAGACCGACGCCGACGCGGACAGCGACGCAGACGCAGACGCCGACAGCGACGCCGACGCGGACAGCGACGCAGACGCGGACAGCGACGCGGACGCCGACAGCGACGCGGACGCCGACAGTGACGCGGACGCCGACAGCGACGCAGACGCCGACAGCGACGCAGACGCCGACAGCGACGCAGACGCCGACAGCGACGCCGACGTGGACACCGCCACCGGGGCGGTGCTGATCGCGGCGAGCGTGGGCTGCCCCACCAACGACGCGATCGACGCGAACGCGCTGTCACTCCGGTCCGACGGCACAGCCCTGCTGAACCTGTGGGAGACCGGCGCGCCGGTGGGCGCGGGGTGGAACGAGGAGCACGACCTGATCCTCACCTCCGCCGGTCCGCCCGAGAGCCTCGACGCCGCGCTGGGCGACGTGTCCGTGGCCGGGACCTACCTGCGCAACGTCACCTCGCTGTTCGAGTGCACGTTCCAGTTCGCCGCGTTCGACACGTCGCTCACCGCGGCGGTGCGGGTGTTCGACCCCGCGACCGGCACGACCGACTGCTGGATCTGGGGCGACGACCCCGCGCTGGTGATGGCGGGCGGGTTCGTCGACTTCACCCCGGTCACCGACGAGGCCGAGCTCGCGGGCTGTACGGTCGTCCCGTGACCGCGCGGGCCGCGCTCGCGGCTGCCGCCAGCCTCGCGGGCGCGCTCGCGGTCGCGTGGCTCGCTCCGCGCCCCGCCGCCGAGGCGCCCACCCCACCCCCCTCGATGGCCGCCCGCGCGCGGGCACCCGGACCGCGGACCGTCGCCCCGGACGCCGTCCGCGCCGGGCAGATCGCGGGGCAGCTCGCCGAGGCGCGGTTCCGGATCGCCCGCGGCGCCGGGTGCGTGGACCCGGGCCTCGAGCCGGTGGCGGCCGCGTTCGCCGCCGCGCGGACCTCGCCCGACGCAGCGGACTGGGCGGCGCTCGGCGAGGCGCTCGACCGGGTGCTCGCGCCGCTCACGCCGTGCGACGACCCCGGGGTGGCCCGGGTGGTGACCCGGCTCGACCGGTGGCGGGACGAGCCGCCGCTACGGTGAGCCCCACTCCATCAGCCCGGCGGCGACCGAGATCCCGGCCCCGGTGCCCACCAACATCACCTTCGACCCCGGCCGCAGGCGCCCCTGCTCGTTCGCCATCGCGAGCGCCATCGGGATCGACGCGGCGATGCAGTTGCCGTACTCCCCGACCACGTTCATCAGCTGGTCCTCGCGGAACCCGACCTTGCGGAACGCGTCGAGGCCCGGGCCCGACATCTGGTGCGGCACGACCAGGTCGATGTCCTCCTTGCGCCACCGGTGCTGGTCCATCAGCCCGAACATCAGGTCGTACAGCTTGGTGTAGGCCAACCGGTACACCCGCGGGCCGCGCATCGAGAACAGGTTGTCCTCCGGGGTCGAGGCGAGCGGCGGACACCGGGTGCCCGCTCCCCTGAACTCCGCGTACGAAGCGCCCTCCGGCCAGGTCGTCATCGAGAACCCGAGCCACCGCCCGCCGCCCGGCTCGACCACCGCCGCCGCCGCGCCGTCGCCGATCAGCGCGGCCGACTCGGGCTCGTTCGGGTTGCGGAACGCGGTGCCGCGCTCGCTCGACACCACCAGCACCCGCTTGTACGTGCCGGCGCCGACGAAGTGGGTCGCGGTGTGCAGCCCGACCAGGAACGACAGGCAGCTCGCGTGCACCGAGAACGACGGAATCCCCGCGAGCCCCATCGCCCCCTGCACGAACACCGAGCTGTCGGGCAGCAGCTGAACCGGGGTGACCGACGCGTTGAGGAGCAGGTCGGGCGGCGGGCCGGCGCCCAGCGCGCGCCGGGCCGCCTCGGCCGCCATCTCCTCCATCGAGCGGTCCGACACCCGTCGCCGCTCCACCCCGGTGCGGCTGGTGATCCACTCCGGCGAACGCCCGATGTGGGGCGCCAACGCCTCTGCGGTCTCGACCCGCCCGGGGGCGAACCACCCGGTCCCGGTGATGCTGACGTTCACGTCGACTCCTGCCGTCGATCACGGTAGCGGGCCGCGCCGCGCGGCGCGGTCGCGTTCGGGTCAGGGACTGTGAGCGTTCGTAAGCGCCCACCGGCGTGGACCGCGCGCGATACGGGGGGCACATGCCCGACAACCTGCTGCTGGTCGAGGACGACGCCCGGCTCGCGGGGCTCCTCGCGGAGTATCTGGGACGCAACGGCTTCTCCGTGTCGATCGAACACAACGGGGCCCGCGCGGCGACCCGGATCCCGGCGGAGGCGCCCGACGCGGTGATCCTCGACATCGGGCTCGAAGGGCTCGACGGGCTCGCGGTGTGCCGGCGGGTGCGCGAGCAGTACGCCGGGCCGATCTTGATCTTCTCGGCCCGCGGCGACGAGGTCGACCAGGTGGTGGGCCTCGAGGTCGGCGCCGACGACTACGTGCCGAAGCCCGCGAGCCCGCGGCTGCTGCTGGCGCGGGTCCGGGCGCTGCTCCGACGCTCCGCGCCCCCGACGCAGCGGGTCGAGCTGGGGGCGCTGGTGGTGGCCGCCGCGTCGCGCACCGTGACCGTCGACGGCGCGCCGGTCGAGCTCACGTCGAGCGAGTTCGACCTGCTGTGGGCGCTCGCGCGCAACGCCGGCCGGCCGATGTCGCGCCAGGAGCTGATGCAGGAGTGCCGCGGCATCGACTACGACGGGCTCGACCGCTCGCTCGACGTGCGGGTGGCCAAGCTGCGGCAGCGCCTGGGCGAGCCGCACCGGTTCATCAAGACCGTGCGCGGGGTCGGGTACCAGCTGGCGGTCGACCGGTGAACTCGCTGTTCGCGAGGTTCTACGCGGCGCTCGGCGTCGGCCACGCGGTCGGGGTGCTGGTGTGGGCCGCGGCGGTGGCCGCGCTGGTGCCGCAGGTGGCCGAGCAACACCTCGGCGCGGTGCTCGACGGGCCGACCCAGGCGATGGTCGAGCGGCTGCGCGACGTGCCGCCGAACCAGCGCCAGGTGATCCTCGACGGGTGGAGCACCGCGCCCGCGCACCTGGTCGCGCCGGTCGACGTGCGCGACACCCAGGCCGTGGCCGGCGGGCACCTCGCGATCGAGGTCGGGTACCGCCAGGCGTGGGCGTACCGACCGATCGACGACCGCACCTGGCTCGCGCTCGGCCCGTTGCCGCTGGTGCCGGCGGGGATGGAGGTGCGCTGGACGATGCTCGCGCTGCTCGCGAGCCTCGGGATCGGCACCGGCGCGTGGGTCGCCCTCCGCCCGGTGCGGCGCACGTTGAACCGGCTCGCCGAGGTGGCGCGCGCGTTCGGCCAGGGCGACCTCACCGCCCGCGCCCGGGTCCAGGGTCCAGCCGAGCTCGAGCAGGTGGGCACCGCGTTCGACGCGATGGCGGACCGGATCCACGCGCTGCTGCGCGCCCAGCAGGAGACCCTGCAGGGCGTGTCCCACGAGCTGCGCACCCCGCTGACCCGGGCCCGGTTCGCGCTCGAGCTGGTCGCCGACACCGACGACCCGGTGGAGCGGCTGGCGCAGGCCGAGAAGGCGGCCGAGGACCTCGACCAGATGGAGCGGCTGCTCGACGAGTTGCTGGCGTACCTGCGGCTCGAGGCGGTGCGCGAGCTCCAGCCGCAGGACACCGACCTGCGCGCGCTGGTGGCGAGCGTCGCCGAGCAGCGGGTGCCGGTCGAGATCGCAGGGGAGGCGCGCGCGCCGTGTGAGGTGAAGCTGGTGCGGCGCGCGGTGCGGAACCTAGTGGCGAACGCGGCCCGCCACGCCACGAGCCGGGTGGTGGTGCACCTCGAGCGCCGCGACGGGGTGGCGAGCGTGACCGTCGACGACGACGGCGCGGGGATCCCGGCGGAGGAGCGACCCCGGCTGCTCCAGCCGTTCCGCCGCGGAGAGGGGGCGCGCGCGCTGGACCCGTCCGGGGTCGGGCTCGGGTTGCCGATCGCGGCGCGGGTCGCGGCGGCCCACGGCGGCAAGCTCGAGATCGGCGACTCCCCGCTCGGCGGCGCGCGGGTGGTGTTGTCGTTCCCCACTGGTGAACCGGAACCGGTCCGCCGCGCGGTAGTCTGACCCCGTCGGGGGGTGGGATGATCACGTTCGTGTGGGCCGCGTGTCGGCCGCTGGGGGTCGCCGATCCGAGCGACGGGCTGTACGGGTTCGAGGCGGACGACGCGATCGGGCCCGCGGGGTGGCTCGCCGGGCCCGGCCGGAACGAGCCGGCGGACGGGCTGTCGGTGGCCGACGGCGTGGCGCACGGCGGCGACCGCTCGGGGCAGATCGAGCGCACCGAGGCCGAGGGGTTCACCGCGATCACCCTCCAGCTCCCGCTCGGCGTGGTCGGCGAGGAGCTCGAGCTGCGCGGCTGGCTGCGGCTCGAGGACGTGACCGGGTGGGCCGGCCTGTGGCAACGCCAGGACGGCGCCTCCGGGGTGCGCCAGTTCGACAACATGGAGAGCGTGGGACTCACCGGCACGCGGGACTGGCGCGAGTACCGCGTGACCCTGCCGCTCGACCGGTACGCGCGCTCGGTGAGCTTCGGCGCGCTGCTGGTGGGCGCGGGCCGGGTGTGGCTCGACGACGTGCAGCTGCGGGTCGACGGGCAGCCCCTGTCCCAGGCTCCGCCCGCGTCTCCGCTCGGGCCGACCCCGTCGACGCGGGGCGGGGTGTCGGGGGTGAGCGAGCTGCAGCCCACCCCGCTCCAGGTCGAGAACCTCGCGCTGCTGGGCAAGGTGTGGGGGTTCGTGAAGTACCACCACCCGAAGGTGACCGGCGGCGGCACCAACCTGGACGACGCGCTGTTCGAGGTGCTGCCGTCGGTGCTCGCCGCCCAGACCCCCGAGGACGGCGCGGCCGCGATCGACGCGTGGGTCGCGTCACTCGGGGAGCCCGCGCCGTGTGACCCGTGCGCCGCTCCGCCGGCCGACCCCGCGCTGCCGGCGCCGCTCGGGTGGTGGCCGAGCGGGCCCCTCGGGGACCGGTTGAGGCGGATCCATGCGGCGCGGACCGCGGCGCCCGAGCAGGCGTACGTCTCGCTCGCGCCGGAAGTCGGCAACCCCGAGTTCGGCGCCGAGGACGGGTACCCCGGCCAAGGGGTGCCCGACGCGGGCTATCGGCTGCTGGCGGTGTTCCGGTACTGGAACGTCATCCAGTGGTGGTCGCCGTACCGGGATCTCGTGGCCGGGGACTGGGACGCCACCCTGGCTGAGTACGTCCCGCTCGCGCTCGCCCCGGCGACCCGCGAGGACTACCGCCGGATGATGCTCACGCTGATCGCGCGCACCGGAGACTCCCACGCGAACCTGTGGTCCGGGCTCGGGGTGCGCGAGCCTCGCGGCGACTCGGCCGTCCCCGCGCGGCTGCGGTTCGTGGAGGGGCAGCTCGCGGTGTCGAGCGCGGACCCGTCCACCGGCCTGTCCCCCGGCGACGTGATCACCGCGATCGACGGGACGCCGGTAGCCGAGCTGGTGCCGCGGTGGCGCCCGCTGTACGCCGGCTCGAACGAGGCCGCGATCCTGCGCGACCTCGCGCGCCAGGCGACCCGTGGCCCCGCCGGTCCGGTGGCGCTCGAGGTGGCGACCGCCGACACGACGACCACCGTGACCGTCGACCGGGGCCCGATCGAGCGCGGCCCGTGGTACCACGACCACCCGGGCCCGCCGGCGCGACGGCTGAGCGACTCGATCGCGTACCTCACGCTGTCGTCGGTCGAGGATGGCGGGGGGGAGGGGTACGTCCGGGCGGCGCAGGGCGCCGAGCTGCTGGTGGTGGACCTGCGGGTGTACCCGTCGGCGTTCATGGTGTTCGAGCTGGGGGAGCACCTGGTGTCGGAGCCCACGCCGTTCGTGACGTTCACCCAGGTGGACCTCGCGAACCCCGGCGCGATGGTGTGGGGCGAGGTGATGTCGCTGACCCCGCGCGCGCCCCGGTTCGAGGGACGGGTGGTGATCCTGGTGGACGAGGTGACCCAGAGCCAGGCCGAGTACACCGCGATGGCGCTCCGGGTCGCGCCGGGGGCGCTCGTGGTCGGCAGCACCACCGCCGGCGCCGACGGGAACGTGGCCGACATCCCGCTGCCCGGCGGGGAGCGCACCCTGCTCAGCGGGCTCGGCGTGTTCACCCCCGACCGCCGTCCCACCCAGCAGGTGGGGATCGCGCCCGACCTGGTGGTGACCCCGACGCTGGCCGGGATGCGCGCCGGCCGGGACGAGGTGCTCGAGGCGGCGGTGAACGCCGCGCTGGGCCGCGGGTTGACCGACGCCGAGCGGGCCGCGCTCACCGCCCCGTGATCACAACACCGGCACCGCCGACGACAGCACCTCGGTCGCGCCGAGGATCACCGAGAACGTCACCGGAGCGTCGGTGTAGGTGGGCCCCCCCCACTGGGT
>JBEBJC010000395.1:0-7260 GCA_040080105.1 Myxococcota bacterium | reverse complement strand
GGACCTCGGCGGCGGGATGGCGTTCGGCCTCGGGGGGGCGCCCGGGGACTTCGTGGTGACCCAAGCCGAGGATTGGCACCTCGGCCGGCGGTTCGCGGTCGGGGCCGACGACGCGGTGACGGTGTGGGCCGGGGTGACCCGGTTCCAGTGGCTCGACGACGTGGTCCACGGGACCTCGGTCGGGCCGATCGTCGGTGGGCACGTCGATCTGGCGCACCTCCGCCGGTGGGAGGAGCTGGTCGACGGGGAGGTGGTGAGGCTCGGCCTCGCGGTTCGCCTCCTCCCCGCCGCGGGCCCCTCGGGCCGCCTCGTGGTGGTCCCACAACCTGCGGTGAGCCTCAGCGTCGGGGCCCTGGCGGGTCTGGTCGAGTGACCCGGGACCCGGCGATGCAACGGGACCCTGGCGGAGACACTCATCCTACCCGTCCGCGTCAGCCCGAGCGGTCGTCGAGCATCGCCCGCACCAGCGCGAGCTCCCGCGCCAACAGCGAGCGGGGCGTCGCGCCGACCCGCACCGCCAGCGCCTCGGCTTCGTCGAGCGCCCGGCGGGCCGCCTCGGCGTTCCCGACCCCGTGCTCCAGCGCCGCGCGGCGGGCGACCACCACCCCGATCAGCACCGCGTGCCCGGTCGCGCGGACCAGCGCCTCCGCCCGGTCGAGGTGGGCCCGAGCCCCGACCGGGTCGCGGTCCCGCTGCAGCGTACCGACCAGCGACAGCGACAGCCCCTCCCAGTCCCGGTGGCCCAGCGCGCGGTGGATCTCGACCGCGCCCTCGGCGGCCTCGCGCGCCGCCTCTGCGTGACCGCGCTTCGCGTGCAGCTCGCCCAGGTTCCCGAGCACCACCCCCTCGTGCCGGCGGTTGCCCACCGCACGGTGCCGGACGAGGGCCTGCTGGTAACAGGTGTACGCCTCGTCGAGCTGCCCGAGCGACAGGTGCAGCGAGCCCAGGTTCCCGAGCTCGATCGCCTCGTTCCGGAGGTCCCCGTGCTCGGCGTGGATCCGGAGGACTTCGCGGTACCCGGCCAGCGCTTCCTCCGCGTGCCCCTGGTCGGTCAGGATGCTCACCAGCGACGCGAGCGACCCCACCGCCGCCACCCGGTCCCCGAACTCCCGGTTGATGGCCAGCACCTCCTCGGCGCAGATCCGCGCCTCGGTCATCCGGCCCTGCTCGCGGTGCCCCACGCCGAGGGCGAAGATCGCCTGGCCCTCCTGCTGGCGGTCCCCGACCTCGCGCGACAGCGCCCGGGCGGTCTCGAGCGCCCACCGCGACGCCTCGACCCGCCCCTGGTGGTGGTGCAGCACCCCGAGGGGTCCCAGCGCGGCGGCCTCGCGTCGTCGATCGCCGGCCGACCGAGCGAGCTCCAGCGCGCGCTCGAACTCGTCCCGCGCCGCTTCCATTCGCCCGGCCTGCCGGAGCGTCGTGCCGAGGAGCGTGCGCACCGAAGCCTCCTCGCCCGGGTCGCGGGCGAGCGCCAGCGCGCGCCGGAGCTGGTGCTCCCCCTCGGACGGTCGTCCGAGCCGCTGCAGCGCCCAGCCGGCGTCGGACCGGGTCGGGAGCTCGTCCGCCGGGTCGAGCGGGAGCGTCAGCGCGGCGAGCAGCCACTCGACCCCGGAGGACAGCGGCCCCCGCTTCAGGGTCACCTGCGACGCTGCGCGGGCGGTCGCCGCCGCCACCGGGCCGTCCGCCCGGGCCACCGCCCGCCGACACGCCGCGACCAGGTTTCCGAGGTCCGACGCCAGCGCGTCGACCCCCTGGCCGCCGCGGAGGTGGAGCTCCCGCAGCGCCTCCGCTCCGAGCGCGGCGTAGTGACGGCCGTGGCGGCGCTCCGCCTCGAGCGTCTCCGCCTCCGACAGCGCGACGCGCGCGTAGTCCTGCACGCTCATCAGCAGGGCGAACCGGTCGGCGGACCGCCGCAGGACCAGCGACTTGTGGACCAGGGCCTGCAGCGCGTCGACCGGCCAGGTCCCGTCGAGCGCGAGCACCACCTCGGCCGCCCGCACCGAGAACCCGCCGTCGAACACGGTGAGCTGGGCCAACGCCCGCTGCTCGTCTGCCGTCAGCAGCTCCCAGCTCCAGTCCAGCGTCGCTCGCAGCGTGGCGTGGCGACCGGACCGGGCCGACGGGAACCCGAGCATCCGGAACCGGTCGTTCATCCGCGCAAGGATGGCCTCCGGCGCCAGGACCCCGGCCCGCGCCGCCGCCAGCTCGATCGCCAGCGGCAGCCGATCCAGCAGCTCCGTCAGGGCGTCGACCACCTCGGCCGACCCGGCGCCGTCGCCGCCGGCCGCCGCCGCGCGGGCCTCGAACAAGGCGCGAGCGTCGTCGGCACCGAGCGGCGCCAGCGCGTGAACCCCCTCGCCCGCGAGGCCCAGGACCTCCCGGCTCGTCACCAGGAACCGGACTTCGGCCGCGCGATCCAACCACGCCCCGACGGTCGCGCCCGCGTGGGCAGCGACCTGCTCGAAGTTGTCGAGCAGCACGAGGCACCGGCCGCGGGCGGCGAGGGCGTGCCCGAGCTGGGGGATCGGGTGCTGCCCCAGCGGGATGTCGAGCCCGCCGGCGACCACCCGGGCGATGTCGTCGAGGGTGCGCGCCGCCGAGAGATCGGCGAAGAACACCGCCCCCTCGACGGACCGCGCGTACTGGAGGGCCAGGCGGGTCTTCCCCACACCCGGCGGACCGACCACCGTGACGAGCCTCGTGTCGAGCGCGAACCGGGCGCTCAGCGCCGAGAGCTCGGCCTGCCGGCCGACGAACGGGTCCCGCTCGGCCGGGAGCGGCTGGGGGTAGGCGTCCGACCGCGAGCCGCCAGGGCCGTCCTGGCGGGACACCGCGCCGACGAACCGGAACCCGCGGCGGGGGACGGTCTCGATCAGGTCTTCGTGCTCGCCGAGCGCTTGGCGCAGCCGGTAGACGAGCGTGCGGAGCGAGTGCTCGGTCACCACCACGTCGGGCCACAGCTCGGCCTGGACCACCTCCCGCTCCACCAGCTCCCCGGCCGAGCGGACTAGGCGGATCAGGAGCTCGAGCTGCTTCGGCTGCAGCTCCACCGACGCGCCGTCCCGCGACAGGCGGAACGCCTCGACCTCCAGCAGGAACGGACCGAACGCGTACTGTTCGAGCGCCACTGGTTCGCCTAACCGCGCGGGCGCCCCCGGGGCTCGTCGCTTCGGCGGACGGGAACGAGCGACGACCTGCCGCGGCCCTCACCCCAGCGCCGTCACGCTCCCCACCACCTGCGCGCGGAGCCACTGGTACAGCGGATCGCGGTCGGTGCGCGAGTGCCAGGTCGTCGACACCGGGACCGGCGGGAGCGGCTCGCGGAGACCGGCGGCTCGTTGGAACACGCCGTGCAGGACGCGGGGGTGGACCCCGCTCCACCATGCCGCGTCCCGCGGCAGTCACTCCGCGGTGGCGCGCGCGCGCGCCGCGGACACCAGCGCGTCGACGCGCTCGGAGCAGGGCGGGTCCCCGTCGGTGGGCGCCGGACAGGAAGCCGCGAACGCCACGGTGAACGATCCCCAGTCGACCGCCGGAACGAAGCGGAACCACAGCGGGTATCGGTCGTGCGCCACCACCCCGGTGGTGCGCGACCGGAACTCGCCTCTCACCGGCCCCATCGCGACGGAGCCCTGCTCGAACGTGGGCTCGACGCCGGGCTTCTCGCCGAGGTGGGCCACGCTCATCGCGTTCGACAGCGTGTTCACCGCGGCGACGACCCCCTTCTGACACGTCGGTCGGACGAACACCGCCAACACCTCTCTGGGGGTACCGGGGCGGCTCGCACCGAGCAGGAACAAGTCCTCACCCGGCGCGAGGCCCGACGCCACGAAGTCGGGCGGGACGGTGATCTCGAGCGCCGAGCCGATCAACCGGAGCCCGGCGGCGGTGGACTCCCATCCGGGAGAGGGCGCGGGGGCACACGCTGGGGGCGGAGACGCGGTCGCGAGCGGAAACAGCCACCACATGGGGCCTCCGAATGGAGCTGCTGTTCGACCTGCAGCGTCCATCCGCTCCGGGTAGCATGCTCGGGGTCTGCGCGGGTGTGGAAGGTGAAGTACGACAACGCCAGGTTCGCGGAGGAAGCTGCCCGGGTTCGCGCCGAGGCGGCCGCGGTCCTGGCCGCCACCGAAGCGGCGGCGATCGCCGCAGGCAAGGAGCCGTTCGACCTCGAGGTCCTCGACCGCTGCTGGCGCGACAACCCGGACGCACGGCACGCCGCCCTCGGGGTCGCCGCCCCGCCGGACGAACGGCGGCGGGAGTGGGCCCACCGGTACTACGTCCTGTACCCGGAGGTGCGCACGAACGCAGCGTTCGTCGCGGCGATGAAGGCGCTCCAGGGCGAGGGCGCGTTCGACTGACCGCCCCGCCGCGTCCGACGGGAGGCTGTGAGCTACCGGGTGCAGCCCTCGTCGGCCCTTCCTTGTCCTTCAGGACGTCGACTTTGCGCTTCGCGCCCGGCGACAGCCAGCACCTGGTTCGCCGCTTAGGCGGCGTGTGGTGCCGGAACGAGCGCCTCGAGATAGAGACGCACATGCCCCTACTTGAACGATTGCCGGCCTGGGTCGTCCCGAATGACGTCTCGGTGGAGAACGAAGTCGCCGAGTTCCGCGACATGCCGCTGGAGCAGAAGCTCCGCTTCTCGCGCTCGCTTTGCCGCGAGGCGGCCATCGTCATCGCATCGCGGGCCGATGCGAGTCGGATCTGGGCCTGGGTCGATCCACTGCCGGAATCCACAATCGCGGCGTTCGAGCGCCTTGGGATCCGTGGACCGGGCATGCCGTCGTGAATGAGGGCAACGATGCGTTCGTCGTCGCGTTCACCGTCGCGGATGCCCTGGAGAGTGCAGGTCTGCCCTACGCCATTGGGGGAGCACATGCCTACAACCTCTACAGCGTCCCCCGCGCGACGAAGGACGTCGACTTGAACGTGTTCGTTGATGGGACCCGTCTCGACCAGCTGCTCACGACGCTCCATCGAGCCGGCGTCATGTTCGATGACGATGAAGCGCGGCGCGGGCATGCCGACGGCGGGTACTTCGTCGGCCACCTCGGCGCAGTCCGAGTCGACGTGTTCACGCCGAGTATTCCGTACTCATGGGAGGCTGGCCTCACCCGGCGGCGAGCCCAGCTGGACGGACGTGAGCACTGGTACCTGTCTGCAGAAGCCACCGCACTGTTCAAGCTGTTGTTCTTCCGCGGCAAGGACGTCGTCGATCTGGAGCGCCTCGTTGCTACCCAGCAGGAGAAGCTCGACCACGTCTACGTCCGACGGTGGATCGTAGAAATGATGGGCGAAGACGATCCGCGGACCAAGACCTGGGACGACCTGGTGGCACGCTTCGGGCATTCGTGAGCGGTGTGCGCCGAGATCCCTCGGGGCGTCGGTGTCAGGGCTCGGTCTCGCTGAGGACATCCTGGAGCAGCTCGCGGGACGGACGGACCTCCGCCCAGAACCCCGCGACGGTCATGACGACCATGATCCCGACCCCGAACCCGGGGTGCGGCGCCAACGCCACGTCCGCGGCGCAGCACAGCGCGGCGAACACCGCCACCACCGGGTGGAGCGTCGCCACCACCTTCACGCGGGACCTGCCGGGGCCGAGGTCGCTGATCCTGCCGTACAGGACCGGACGGAACGAGTTGTGCCAGCCGGGCGTCACCCGCCTGACCTCGAACGCCGGGTCCGACACCGACCCGGCCAGGGGGCGGTGTTCGCGCTCGCCGAGCAGCGCGTTCAGGATCGGCACCTCGATGCGGAGAGGCTCCACGGCCTCGGCCAGCCGGTCGGCCACCTCCTCGGGAGTCAGCAGGACCTCGAACGAGAACCAGGTCAGCGGGAGTGGGAACATGCCGGTGGACGCCCGGGGGCGCGCGGTTGTTTCACTGGAGATCGGACCGCGGTCGGACGTCCGCCCGGGTCTGCTGCAACGACTCCGCCAGGGCGCCACAGAGGGGTCCAAAGGCTTCGTTCTCTCTGTGAATTTCGATGTTTGGCATCCACGGCGAGGGGTCGTTCGCGCTGCAGACTGGCGCACCACAGCAGGCCGCGGTCGCCGCCTACACCGCGTCGGGATCGATCATCGCCTACTCGCTGGTCCGGGCCGTCACCGGCGCGATCCGAGCCGTGACCGACGAGCTCCGCAACTGGGTGGAACCCGAACGGGCCGACGATGGCCGGTGACGCTCCAGGGCGGTTCGAGGCTCGTCTCGAGCGCAACCAGGGAGCCAAGGGTCGCGGTGGTCCAGCGACGACCGCCGGATCCCGTTCAAGCGGTCACCGTGACGACCGGACACCGAAGACCGCGACGTGCCGATCGCCGACGACGTGGTCGCCGAGCTCCGACGGCTACGGCGAAGCGCACGCAGTCCACACGATCTGCTGGACCGGGCCAGGGAGCGCCTCCACCCGGCGTCGCGCCGCGCTCGGTCGAAAGCCCGCCGCGCTCGTTTCCCGGTCGCGGACCGGGACGCCGTCCAGGTCGAACCACACGTCCTGTCGGCTCACCCGCCAACCCCCGACCGGCAGGCCCCGCCGGGGGGCGAGCCGGTAGGTGTCGACGACCGCGAAGGCGGCGAGGCGGCCCCGCTCGAAGCGCGCCCGCACCTCCGGCCCGCGGCGGTCGAGCGACGCGAGGACCAGCTCCTCCCTTCGGCCCACATCGCCGCTCACCCAGGTCGTGTGGGGCCGCTCGAGCAGGTCGTGGACCCCGCGGGACAGCGACCGCCCCGGGCCGTACAGCAGGTCGACGAAGTCGAGGTGCGGCGACGGCGGATCGTGGACGTAGCACCGGACCGGCGCGTCGATCGCGAGCACCAGCGCCTGCTCGAGCTCCACCCGGTCAGCGTCCATCCCGTCCCTCCCTCACTCCACGGTGAGCAACCGCGCGACGGCTCCCCCGACACCAGTCTGGAGGCCGGGTTCTGCCCGGTGACGAGTCGGCCGTCCACCACCACGTTCGCCGCCCAGTTCGGGCTGGCACGTGGGTCCCCACGCTGCCGCTCGCCGGGGACTACTTCGGGTGCTGCGTGGTGATCGCGGAGCGCCGGCCGAGGGACGCGTCGAGCCGCTTGGCCTGGGCCTCGAGGAACCGCTGGAGGCCGTCGCCGAAGCCCCAGGTGTACCCGGCGATCGCCGACTGGGGCCCGTCGAGCACCGCGCGTCGGATCGCGGCGATCCGCCCGTCCGGGTCCGGGGGTCGACGGCTGCGGATCCGGCGCTCGATCCGGTGGAGGTACCGGTCGGCGACCGGTGGCTGAC
>JBEBJC010000394.1:0-7262 GCA_040080105.1 Myxococcota bacterium | reverse complement strand
GATCCTATGCCGCTCCCCCTCTCCCCCGCATCGGGGGAGAGGGCCGGGGTGAGGGGGACAATCGCGCAGGACTGAGACTCGGGACCCCTCAGGCCTCGAGCAGATGCTGCTCGGCCCGCCCGACCAGTCGCCGAGCCGAAGCCTGGCGGATCGCTCAGCGCAGGAAGTCGAACAGCTTCGAGCCCGACGACGCCGCGGTCACCTGCAGCGCCGCCTCGTAGCTCGTCTGGATCGTGGCGAGGTCGGTGTATGCGGTCGTCGGGTCGACCTCCACCGCGGCCTGGTACCGGGTGGTGAGCAGCGTGGACATGCTCTCGTTGATCACCCGGGTGTCGCTGACCCGCGCCTGGCGGAAGCCCACGTCCTGCCGCATCGCCACCATGTGGGTGCGCGCGTCTTCGAGCTGCGGGAGCAGCGCGGCCACCGCGGCCGAGTCGTCGTTGTTCAGCGCCGCCTCGAAGTCGGAGAACAGCTGGAAGATGTCGCCGTTGCCCTTGAACACCTCCTGCCCGTCGAGCGCCAGCTCCACGTCGGTGTCGTGCGCGATCAGCACCGACTGCGACGCGGTGCTGCCCTGGTAGTTCGCGAGGTCGTCGAACGGGACGTCGGCGTAGTCGTCGCCGCCGAACACGTACCGCTCGGCCACCCGGGTGTTCGCCAGGCGGAGCAGGTCCTCCCGCATCCCCGCGATCTCCGGGGCCATCGCGGTGCGGTCGAACGTCGGCAGCGACTGGCTCGCCGCCTGCACCGCCCGCTCGATCGCGCGGGTCACGATGTTCTCGGCCTCGTCGAGCGCAGCGTCGGCGGCGTCGTACACCGCCTCCGCCCGGTCCATGTTCAGCCCCCACCGCTGGTGGTCGGTGATCGCCGACGCGAGGCCGTGGACCTGCGCCCACTGTGCGGGCGCGTCCGACGGGCGGAGGATCGCGAGGCCGGTGGCGGCGCGGTCCTGCGCGGTGGTGAGGCGCGCCGAGATCGACGAGAACCGCGCGATGGTGCGCGTGGCGTCGAACAGCAGGGTCTTCCGAGTGATCTGCACGGGGCCTCCGGTTAGCTCGCGATCCGCATCAGGGCGTCCAGGGTCTCGTCGGTGACCTGGATCACTTTGGCCGCCGCTTGGTACGCGGCCTGGTACTGCACGAGGCGCACCGCCTCTTCGTCGAGGTTCACTCCAGTGAGGCTGGAGAACAGCTCCTCGGCGTCGAGGCGGCTCGACTCGGTCGACTCGGCGGCGCTCGCCGCCAGCGCGGTCTCGCTGCCGACCCGCCCGGTGAGCCGGGTGGCGAACGCGCCGACCGTCTGGGCCCCGCCGACCAGCGGCGCGGACTCGAGCGCGATGAACGCGGTCAGGTTGCCACCGTCGCCGGCCTCGCCCGTGGCGTTCGCGGCGAACGCCAGCGCGAACGGGTTGTCCTGTACGCCGGGGTCGAGCTTCAGCCCGGCGCTGACCGAGCCGGCGGCGGGCAACGTGAACAGCGCCCCACCCGCGGCGCCGGTCGGGGTGAACCCGGCGGTGTTCTGCGCGTTCAGCGCGCCCGCGAGGTCCGTCACCAGCTGGTCGAGGTCCGACAGCCAGCTCTCGAGCCGCGACCGCCCGACGAGCTCGCCGCCGAGCCGCCCCCCGATCTCGCCGTTCAGGTCGACCACACCGTCGTCGACCGACAAGGTCAGGGTCCCGCCGTCCGCCGACAGCCCCACGGTGCGGGCGCTGCCGCCCGACACCGCGGCGTGGCCACCGAGCCGCACGGTGGCGGTGCCGTCGCGCTCGTAGAACACGGTCGCGCCGACGGTGTCCGCCAGCGCGCCGATCAGCTCGTCGCGGCGGTCCGCGAGGTCGCCCGCCGCGAGCGCGCCGCCGGCCGACTGCACCTGGAAGTTCAGCGACGCGACCTCGGCCAACATCGCGTTGACCTCGACGATCGACCCCTCGACCGTGGTGCTCCGCTCCGAGATCCCCTGCTCGAGCGTGCTGCCGATCCGGTTCACCGTGCTGGTGAACGTCTCCAGCGACGACAACACGTCGAGCCGGAACCCTTGGTCGGACGGGTCGGCGGTCGCCCCCTGCAGCGCGTCGAAGATCTCGTCGACCGACTGCCGCAGCGACACCCCGCTCGAGGGCTCGAACAGCCCCTCGAAGGCGACCAGCGCCGAGTGCTCGGCCGCCGCCGACGAGGCGTGCCCGGTGGTGGTGAGCAGCCGCCCGAGCGCGAACGCGTCGGAGGCGCGGGTGATCTGGCCTACCTGGGCGCCCTGCCCCAACCACACGCCGCGCCGGAACACCGGGTCGCGGGTGCCGATCTGCACCGCCCTGCGGGTGAACCCGTGGGTCGAGGCGTTGGTCACGTTGTGGGTGGTCGTCTGCAGGCCGGCCGAAGCCACGGACAGGCCGGACAGACCGGCCCCGAGCGTATCGAACAACGACATCCATCTACCCCAACCGGCCACACCGGTCGTACACCGTCGGTGGCGCGGCGACATCGATTCGAGCAACCCGATCGAGCACCGTCTGCGCGATCGTGGCGAGCCGCTTCTCGGCAGCGGCGAGCCGACGGACCTCGTCCTTCACCGCGGGGTCGACCTTGGGCAGGCCGTCCTCCGCGAGCGCGATCCGCAGCGCGAACAACGCGTCGACCCGGCGGGTGTTGAGGTCGGACAGGTCGTCGCCGCGCAAGGTCCGCGCCGCCACGATTTGGTCCTCGGTGATCGCCGTCAGGCGCTTCACCGCCTCCTTCACCCGGTTCACAGGTCCGCCAGCAACCCGTCGACGACCCGGTCGAGGTCGACCGAGTGGTCCCAGGTGCCCTGGGCGATCGCGTCGCGGGTGCGACGGACCACGTCCTCGCGGACCTCGGGCGTGCGGCGCGCCTCTTCGGCGACCGCGGCGACCCACTTGGCGTCTTCGGAGAGCGACACGCGCGTGGCGCGCGGCGGTTCGGCGCGATCGACCTTCGGCCCTTCCGGCCCGGGGGTCGAGGTGACCGGCGACATCGGGGAGCTGGTGGTGATCTTCATGGCGAACCCTCGGGGATGACTGGCTGTTGTTCTCCTCGGATCGGTCGGTCGATCCCTTTAGCGACTTCCACCGGGTTTTCGACCGCCTGCTGAGCGGCGGCGAAACCGAGATCGTCGAGGGCCGGGTCGACCGCGATCCCGTCGCGCCGGACCTCGAAGTGCACGTGGGGTCCGGTGGAGCGGCCGGTCGAGCCGACGGTCGCGATCACCGACCCCGCGGCGACCGGCGCCCCAGGCGCGACCTCGAGCGACGCGCAGTGGGCGTACCGGGTCTCGAGCCCGCCGCCGTGGTCGACCACCACCAGGTTCCCGTAGCCGCCGGAGCGGCCGGCGAACGTGACCACCCCGTCGCGCGGGGCGCGGATCGACGTGCCCTCGGTCGCGGCGTGGTCTTGGCCGGCGTGGAACCGCCGGGTGTGGTCGAACGGGTCGACCCGGTAGCCGAAGCCCGAGCTCACCCGAGGCTTCGGCGCGGGCGCGGTTGCCGCATCGGGTCGCGGGCGATCCCGCATCGCAGCTTCGATCTCGTCGGCGAGGCCGAGCCCGCCTGCGCGCACCAGCTGCTCGGCGAGCGCGTCGTGCACCATCGACAAGAACGCGCCCGCCTGGGTGCCCTCGAGCCCCGGGATCGGCATCTCGTTCAGCAGCTGCCCGATCAACAGCCGCTCGAACTGCGCGGCGGCGTCCTTCGGGTCGGCCTTGGTCGGCGCCGCGTCCGACAGCAACGGGGCCAACGTGCTCACCGGGTCGACGCTCACAGCGCCACCACTTCGGCGTGCAGCGCGCCAGCGGACTCGATCGCCTGCAGGATCACGATCAGGTCGCGCGGCTTGACCCCCATCTTGTTCAGCGCCGACACGAGGTCGCCGATCGCCGCGCCTTCGAGCAGCACCAGCTGGCCGGTGGCTTCGGTGGCGCCGACCTCGGCCCGCGGGACCACCGTGGTCTGGCCTTTCGACAACGGACCGGGCTGGCTGACCTCGTCCTTGCGCCGCACCTCGATCGTCAGTCCGCCGTGGGCGATCGCCACCGGCGCGATCCGCACGTCGGCGCCCATCACCACCGTGCCGGTGCGCTCGCTCACGACCACGCGCGCCGGGGCGTCGACCTCGAGCTGGACCTCGCCGACGAGCGCGGCGAACCGGGCGAACTGGCCGGCGTAGTCGGCGGGCACCGTCAGCACCACGGTCGACGACGAGCGCGGGATCGCGATCGGTTCACCGAACGCGGCGTCCACCGCCTCGGCGAGGTGGGCGGCGGTGGTGAAGTCCGGACGGGACAACACGAACTCGACCTCCGTCGCCTCGTTCAGGTCGATCGCGTTGGCGACCTCGCGCTCGACGATCGCGGCGTTCGGCGCCTGACCGGTCGTGGGGCTGTTCTTGGTGGTGCCGCTGCCGCCCGAGCCGGCGTCGAACCCGCCCACCACCACCGGCCCCTCGGCCAGCGCGTAGACGTTGCCGTCAGGGCCCATCAGCGGGGTCAGCAACAGCAGCCCTCCCTCGAGTGAGGTGGCGTCGCCGGTGGACGCCACGTGGACGTCGATCCGGCTTCCGGTGCGTTGGTCGGGGCCGAGCGTCGCGCTGACCATCACCAGCGCGACGTTGCGCGCGGCGATGTCGTCGACCTGCAGGCTCACGCCGAGGCCTTGTAGCCGAGACGCCAACGCGCGGATCGACGCCTCGTTGCGGGTCGAGTCGCCGGTGCGCTTCAGCCCGACCACCAGCCCGGCGCCGGTCAGCGGGTTGTCGCGAACCCCGTGGAACTGACCGATGTCCTTCGCGCGGGTCGCGTACGCGTCCGACGCTCCCAACCACACCAGGGCGCACAGCCAGGCCACGCGACCTCCCGCGCCCCCTTCGGACGACCCGGGCCGTGCTTGAGCCGTGTCAGCGCCCCTCGCGCGCCCGGCGGTAAACGGTGATGCCCGCCATCAACACCGCCGCGAACACCGCGAGCCCGAGCGCGCCCCACACCACCGACATCGCGTCCTTCATCACCACCAGGAACACGATCGACACCAGCAACAGGGTCGCGACCTCGTTCCAGATGCGGAACGAGCGCGAGCTCCAGCTCGGCCGGCCCGCCTGCAGGTCGGCGTGGATCCGGTGGCACACGGCGTGGTAACCGAGCAACAGCCCGACCAGGCCGAGCTTGAGCTGCAACCACAGCGGCGGGGGCCAGAACACCCCGAGCAGGCCGAGGCCGAACCCGATCGTCGCGAGCCCGGCGGGCCAGGTGATGCCGAACCACAGCCGGCGGGCCATCAGCTGCAGCTGGGGCTCGAGCACCGCGCGCTCGGCCGCGGGGCGCGCCCGGACCTCGGCGAGGTACACGAACAGCCGCACGATGTAGAACAGGCCGGCGAACCACGCCACCACCGCCACCACGTGCAGCGCCTTCAGCGGCAGGTACAGCTCCGCAGGACGGAGTCCCCACAGTTCGGCCACCACGCCTCCCGGAGGGCCCGGCTAACCCGGCGTGGGCGGCTACAGCCCGCCCGTCTCGCGGAAGAACGCGAGGAACGCCTCGGTGGCGTCGAGGTCGCGCACCGGGACCACGCCGGGGCTCGGCATCCGCCCGCCGGTCGGCCACTGGTGGTCGGCCCCCGTGATCCGCACGAACCGGAACGCGGAGGCGGAGCGGCACGGACCCCAGTCGCGCACGTCGACCGACACCCGGTCGCCCCGATCGGGCAAGGTGCTCGTGGCGGACGGCCGCTCGGGGCAGCCGGCGGCGGACAGCCAGAACGGCCACGCCACGTCGACCGGCTGCTCGTGGATCTGCCCGTCTGGGCCGCGCTTGCCGTCCCACCGGGCGCTGTCGTCGCGGGTCCCGAGGATCATCATCTGCGGGCGCTCGGTCGGCGTCTTGCACGCGCGCATCGTGCTCGCCAGCAACACCCGCCCGATCCGACCGTAGCCGCGGAACGTGGTGGGCATCTGGCACGCCAGCTGGTTCACGATGTGCCCGCCCGACGAGAACCCGACCGCGTACAGCCGGTTCGGGTCGACCCCGAGGTCACTCACGACCTCGTCGACCAGGCGACGGATGTTGTCGACCTGCCAGGTGTCGCCGCCGTCGTCGGTCTCCCACCCGCCGACCGAGCGGTCGGACAGCTGGCCGTTCGGGAACACCAGCACCATCCCGCGGTCGAACTGGTCGGTCCAGAACCGCGCGATGTTCAGCCCGGTGCTCCCCTTGCCTCCGTGAAACACGAACACCGCCGGCAGCGGGCCGGTCGCCCCCGCCGGCACGTGGGCCCAGAACGACCGCTCCTCGCCGCGCGCGTCTCGGCCGACCACGTACCGCTTCAGGCCGTCGATCGCGTCCCCTTCGGCGGCCTCACCGATCGAGCCCACCGCCCGCGGAGCGACGGGCTCAGGGGCCAGCTCGGGCGCCGGCGCGGGGTCGCGCGCGCAGGCGAGCCACCCGGACACCACAGCCAGCGCCCACCCGCTCATCCGGGTTCGCCCGGGAGCGCCTCGGCCAACCGCTCGACCGACACCACGTCGCCGTACGCGGCGGCGCGGGAGCACGCCGAAGCGGCGTCCTCGGCGACCGCGATCCGAACGAGCTCCCCACCGGCGCTCGCCAGGGTCAGCTTCCACGCGAACTGCCGCCCCGCCCCGCTCGGGGCCGGCCGCGGCGGGACCGCCGCCCGAGCCGCGATGGCCTCGGGGGTGCGGGTGCGCGCCACCGTGGGATCCCCGGGGGGCGCCGCCGGCGGGATCCGGTGCTTCTTGCGGTACATCTGGACCGCGGTGCGGGTGACGCCGGCCTGGACCGCGACCTCCGGATCGGTGAGCACGCCGACCAGGTGGCGGAACGCGTCGATCTTCGACCGCCTCCCCTCCCCTTCGGCCTTCGCCGCTCGCTTGGTCGAGTACGCGGGGATCCCGAGCTTCTCCCGGTACGCGCGCACCTCGGAGCCCTTCACCTTCGCCTTGCGCGCCAACACGTCGTCGGCCACCTTGCCGAGCTTGCCCTCGTGGGGCTGGATCCGCTGCTGCGGGGTGCCCCCGGCCGCGCCCGCTTCGTCGGCCACCCTGCGGCGCTCCACCGAGCGGCGGGTGGTGCCTTGGGGCAGCGCCGGCGCGATGCCATTGCGTTGCCGGTACTGGTGAACGGCGGACGAGGTGACGCCGGCCTTCGCGGCGACCTCCGCGTCGGTCAGCACGCCGACGAGCTCCCGCACGGCGTCGATACGAGAGGGCTTGGCGGGAGGCGGGGTCCGGGTCCGCTTCGAC
>JBEBJC010000393.1:0-7273 GCA_040080105.1 Myxococcota bacterium | reverse complement strand
GGTCGGCGGCGTGCAGCGACGCCCCGAGGAGCAGCGCCGCCGCCAGCGGGCCCACCGGGGCTCGACCTGCCCCGGCGAACGGGGTGGCGAGCGCCGCCGCAGCCACCGCGAACAGCGCGATCAGCGCCCCGACCCCGAGGGCTCCCGGCGTGGACGGGCTCGACGCGAGGTGGTGCGCGAGCGGCGCCGCGACCGCCACCCCGACGAACGCGAACGCGGCGATCACGTGCTGGACCCGGGGATCGAGCGGTAGGCGCGCCCCGACCTGCGCGGCGACGGCGCTGAGCCCGGCCGCGGCGGCGCACAGGGCGAGCCGCTGCGACGGCGGCGCGTCGGGCGGCCATGGGAGCACCGCCGCCGAGCCGAGCCACACCACGGCGGCCGCGCCCGTGCCGGCCGCCCAGCCGGGCCCGTACGCGCCGGTGGCGCTCGCCAGCCAGCCGAGCCCGGCCCCTGCGATCGCGCTCACCCCGACACACGGCCCGACCTCGACCGGGACTCCCGCCAGCGCCAGCCACCCGGTCTCGCACAGGCCTGCAGCGGCGCCGGCCACCGCACCGAAGCCGAGGCCCAGGCCCCACGCGAACGGGAGAGGAGCGGTCGGCGGTTCGGGCTCGGGGGTGCGCACCCGGCCTCCTATGCAGATCTGCGTCCGGCGGCCCACCCCTCGACCCACGCGCCCATCCAGGTCGCGACCGCGGACGGATCGCGCAGCTGCGCGGCGCGGACCACCGCGATCGCGCCGAACGTCGCGGCGCTCGCCAGGCCGTCCAGGCGCCCGCGATGCTTCGCCAGGAAGTAAGCTGTGTTTCGGAACCGCCACCGCTCCGACTCCCGGCGCGATGCTGCCCGCACCCCGCCCGTGTGCGCGTGCAGGTGGTCGACGCTCGCCGCCGGCGCGTACTGCAGCCGCCACCCGCGCCGGGCCACCCGGGTCGACAGGTCGGCGTCCTCCAGCAGCGCCGTCCCGCCGTAGCGCTCGTCGAACCCCCCCACCTCGTCGAGCGCGAGCCGGCGGAGGCTCATGTTCGCCCCTTTCAACGTCTCGATTGGCCCCGGCTCCGTCCGATCGAGGCGGCTCACGATCCGGCCCGAGAACGACACCCGGTTGGTGGTGTGGCGGGCGTTCGGGCGGAGGCGCACCTCGCAGATCCGGCCCACGACGCCGCCCACCGTCGGGTCGGCGAACGCGGCGCGGTGCCCTTCGAGGCACCCTCCGTCCAGGACGACGTCGTCGTCGAAGAACACGATCAGCGGCGCGGAGGTGTCGGCGATCCCGGCGTTGCGCGCGGCGGGGAGGCCGGGCGGTCGCCAGGTGACCCGCACGGAGGGGGGCAGCGCGGCACACAGCTCCGCGTGGGCGTCCGGGTCGGATTGATCGATCACCAGCACCTCGTCGCCCTTTCGCACCTGGGCGGCGACCTGCCGCGCGACCCTGGCGGCCGAGCTCGGGCGCCCGAAGGTGGGGATCACGATCGCGAGGGCGTCCGGCGCCATCGGCAACTCCGGCCGCGATGTTACTCCACGCCATGCCGAGCCCCACCGACCCCCGGCCCCCCGCGGGTCGCGCCGCGTTGTCGTTCGTCCTGGTCACCGTGGTGCTCGACGTGCTGTCGCTCGGGATCATCGTGCCGGTGTTCCCGCACCTGGTCGCCGAGCTGGTCCAGTCGGGCGATCCGGGCGCGGTCGGCGACACCGCACACGCGACCCGGGTGTTCGGGTGGTTCGGGACCGCGTGGGCAGTGGCGCAGTTCGTGTGCTCACCGATCCTCGGCGCGCTGTCGGACCGATTCGGACGTCGGCCGGTGTTGCTGGCGTCGATGATCGGGCTCGGGCTCGACTACGTGTTGATGGCGCTGGCCCCGACGCTGGTGTGGCTGTTCGTCGGGCGGGTGTTGTCGGGGATGACGGCGGCGAGCTTCTCGACCGCCAACGCGTACATCTCGGACGTGACCCCGCCCGAGCGCCGGGGCGCGGCGTTCGGCGCGGTGGGCGCCGCGTTCGGCGTCGGGTTCGTGCTCGGTCCGGCGGTGGGGGGCCTGCTCGGCGGGTACGACCCGCGCCTGCCGTTCTGGGTCGCCGCCGGTTTCTCGTTGGTCAACGCGGCGTACGGGCTGTTCGTGTTGCCCGAGTCGCTGCCGCCCGAGCGCCGCTCGCCGCTGTCGTGGCGGCGGGCGAACCCGATCGGGTCCCTCGTGTGGCTCGCGTCGAACCCGGGCCTCGGTGGCCTCGCCGCGGCGCACCTGCTGGCGGCGGTCGGCCAGAACGTGTACCCGGCGGTGCTGGTGTTGTACGCCGGGTACCGCTACGGGTGGGACGAGCGGGCGATGGGGCTGACCCTGGCGGCGGTCGGGGTGTCGAGCATCGTGGTGCAGGGCGGGGTCGTGCGGCCGGCGCTGGCGTGGCTCGGGGAGCGCCGGGCGCTGCTCGTGGGGCTCGGCTGCGCTTCGCTCGGCTACCTCGCGTATGGGCTCGCGCCCACCGGCCTCGCGATGTTGTGCGCGATACCGATCGCGGCGCTCGGTGGCCTGTACACCCCGGCTTCCCAAGGGCTGATGACCCGGCGGGTGGACGCGGCGCGCCAGGGGTCCCTGCAGGGGGCGCTGGCGGGCCTGGTCGGGATCGGCTCGCTGGTGTCGCCGCTGCTGTACACACGGACCTTCGCCCGCGCGATCGACGGCAGCCTCGGGTTCACCGCTCCCGGCGCGCCGTTCTTCGTGGCGGCGGGGCTGCTCGCGCTGGCGGTCGGCATAGGATGGCGCGCGACCCGACCCGGGGGCGAGGCGCGGAGCACCGGCGGCTAGGCGGGTTCGCTCCGATCCCAATCCCCGAGCTCGGGGCACACCTTCGACCGATCCGTCAGTCGTCGAGCGCGCCGGCGTCGATCCAGTCGATCACGAGCTGCAGCTGGTCGGCGGATACCGGCGCTGCCGCGGGCATCTGGAACCCGACGATCCCGTCGTCGCCGCGGAGCTTGTGTACGAGGTAGCTCGCCTCGGAGTCGCCGGGGACCACGAACACCTGGCCCGGGTTGTCGATCGACTCCGCGTCGACCAGCGCGTCCCACGAGGCGCCGGGGTCGAGCACGAGCCCCGAGGCCCCGGGTGAGGCGTGGCAGGTCGAGAACGCACACGACGGGGTGAGGACCTCGTCCTGCACCTGGGTCAGCGTCGGGGCTGGGTCCTCGCCGGCGCAGGCCGCGAGGGCGAGGGCGATCACTGGCCGTTTCCGTCGCAGATGATGGTGGTCTTCTGCGGGAACACGTACAGCACGCTCACGCACATCTCGTGCGGGAACACCAGATCGTGGTCGGTGTCGTTGGCCCAGTCGCAGCTGGTCTCGAACCGCGAGCCCGCGGGGAGGGTCATGCCCTCGGCGAGGCCGTCGAACACCAGCGGCGCGTCGCGGTACACCGGGTCCCACTCGGGGATGTCGTACACGAGGGACCGCTCGCCATCGACCCGGCTGAGCGAGAACGAGGTGCCCCACTCGTGCATGTGGCCGATCAGGTACAGCAGGTTCAGGTCCTGGTCGACCTCACACTCGAACGAGGTGCTCGCGGTCCCGCCGGCCGGGATCACGAAGTCGTCCCGGTTCATGATCAACGGCGCGGCCCACGTCTCGACCGCCTCGGGGGCCAGCGTGGTGAGGACGGTCTTGTCGCGCACCAGGATCGGGTCCGGGCCCGAGTTCAGGTAGTGCGACTGCATCACGTACCGCTGCCCCTGCTCGAGCTCGACCGCCATCCCGGGCTGGAGCGGCATCGACAGTCCGCTCTCCACCCCGTCGACCGTGGCGCCGTTCGGGATCCCGATCGGCTCGAGGCTGGCCATCTGGAACTCGGCCGACTCGTTGGTGCAGTCCACCACCGTCCCGTCCGGCACGTCCAGCACGTTGGTCGTGGTGCCCATCAGCTGGAAATGGTGGCCGAACTTCGCCTGGTAGGTGTGGACGTCCTGCATCCCCACCGTCGGGCCCTGGTAGGTCCCGAACAGGCAGATCATCACGTCGGCGCCGGGCTCGATCACCACCTCGGGGCCGTCGATCACGATCTGGTCGGGACCGAGTTCGCCGATGTCGGAGTCGTCGAGGCGGAGATCGAGGGGCTCGCCGGTGACGTCCGTGTCGGACAGCTCGACCGGGCCGGTACACGCGAACAACGAGTGGAGGGTCAGCATGGGTTCAACAAGCTCATGGTGAGGGTGTAGGAGCCTTCGCCGGCGGTCGCGTCGAACTTGTTCTCGTTCGGGATGGTGATCGGGTCGTCGCAGTCGCAGTCGTCGCCCGTGGTGTCGAGGCAGCCGAGCACCCACACGATCTGCGGGTCGATCGGGTCGAGGGTGGCCTTGTCGGCCAGCACGCCGCCGGCGGTGCCGAAGTCGAGCCCGTCGGCCGTGAAGTCGAGCAGCGGCACGGCTCCGTCGTTCGGTCCGATCGGGCTCGCGTCGGCTTCGGCGAACACCGAGCCGCGGAAAGATCCGACGGCGGGCTCCGACATCGCCGGGATCAGGTCGGCGTCGAGGTCGAAGCTCAGCACCATCGTGGCCGGGCCGAGGTTCGTGGTGAGGCTGGTGGAGGTGTCACCGCTGGTGCCGGACGTCTTGTCGCCCGTACACGCTTGCAGGGAGAGAACCGTAAGAATCGCGAACCGCATGGTGCTCCTGCGCAGGACTCCGCTGAATACACGGTCCGCGCAGGCACTGTCAATCGCCGGTCAGCGGTTGTTATCTCGACGTTGCGCCGGCTCAGGCGCCGGTGTCGGTCGACGAGCTCGACCCACACCCGCGCCGACACTCGTCGGTGGAGCCGGTCGGCTCGGAGGTGGACGTGTCCCCCGACGCCGTGGTCTTCCCATCACCCGTACACGCCGCCAACACGAGCAACAGCACCCAGGTCATCCGCAACCGACACCTCCACCGAGAGGACGCAGGACTACGGCTCGCGTACCACGGTGAGTCTGCGATCGACGCCCTGGCCGAACCCGACCCACGACTCCGAGCCGTCCGGCCAGCGCACCTCGACCCGCTCGATCGAGCGCTCGGCGCCGAGGCCGAAGTGCAGCTCGGGGGGGCCGCCGGTGCCGTACCCGGTGCCGCCCGCGGTCAGCCACCGGGTCCAATGCCGGCCGCTCTCGCCGATCACCCGGACCCGCGCGCCGACCGCGCTCGCGTTCGCGATCGCCGGGTCGTGTAGGGCGACCTTCACCCAGTGCTCGGCGCCGCACCGCGACACGTACAGCCGGCTCGGCCCGTCGACGTTGCGGGTGACCAGATCGAGCCAGCCGTCGTCGTTGAAGTCGGCGACCACGAACCCGCGGTTCTTCCCGAGGTCGTCGACCCCCCACGCGGGCGCCACGTCGGTGAACGTCCCGTCGGACCCCTGCAAGAACAGCGCGTCGGGCTGGTGCTCCGGGTTCTCCCAGTACGGGATGTCCACGTCGAACGCGCCGTACGCGACCATCCCGTCGAGGTCGCCGTCGTTGTCGAGGTCCGCGAGCTCGGCGCCCCAGCCGACGCGCTGCCCGCGGGACTCGTTCGGTCGCAGGTCGCGGGTCGCCGCGCTGTCGAACCACTGGCCAGCGCCGTTCGACAACATCAGCGACATCTCGGCCCACTGCGGGATCAGGAAGTCGGGCACGTCGTCGCCGTTCACGTCGCCCACGCCGAGCCCGCCGCCGGACATCTGCAGGTCGAGCCCGCTCGCGTTGTCGTCGCGCACGAGCGCGCCGTCGACGTTGCGCAGCAACACGTTCGGCTGGACCGAGCCCACGTCGTTCACCACGTACAGCTCGGGCAGGCCGTCGCCGTCCAGGTCGTGGAACCCGCCGACCCGGGTGAACCCGTCGCCCAGCACCGCCGCGAGGTCGTCGCTCCGGTCGAGGAACGTGCCGTCCCCGCGGTTCTCGAACAGCCGCGCCCGCGCCGGGTGCTCGCCCTCGAGGTCGCCGTACGCGCCCACGAACAGGTCGAGGTCGCCGTCGGCGTCGAGGTCGCCCCACGAGCTCGACGTGGAGGGGCCGTCGGCGTCGAGCCCGCTCTCGCCGGTCACGTCGTCGAACGTGCCGTCTCCGCGGTTCCGGAGCAACACCGCCGGGAACTCGTATCGCAGGATCAACAGGTCGAGGTCGCCGTCGCCGTCGGCGTCGGCGAGGGAACCGCCGGTGCCCATCTCGAGGTCGAACCCGCCGAGGCGGTCGTCGAACCGCTCCATCCGGGCGCCCTCGCGGCCGCGGTACAGGCTCGAGAACGGCTCGAACGGGGTCACCAGGTCGAGCAGGCCATCCTGGTCGAGGTCGCCCGCCATGATCCCCGACGACCACAGCGACGCGACGCTCGCGGTGGGGCCAGCGTCGGTCCGCACCTCGAACGGTCCCGCCAGGTCGCGCGCGGCCGGGGCGGCGCAGGTGCGCGGGGCCCCGGCTTCGACCCGGGCGGACACCAGGCGGGGCTCACCCGCGGGGGTGGGGACCGGATCGTGGTTCGGGCGCGGCAGCACCCACGCGTTGGGGCCGCACCCCGCCGCGAGCCACCCACCCAGGGCGAGCGTCGACCCGACCCACAGGACGCGCCTCCGGCCCGAGGACCGATCGAGCTGCGACGTGAACGGACGATTCGTCACGTGTCCAGCGTAACGTCCGCCTCCGCCGGTCGCCCGGCTCAGTTCGACCACCACCCCAGCGCGAGCTCGGCCGAGATCGGAGGGAGCAGCGTGGGACCGAGCTCGTCCCGTGGATCGTCGAACCCGGTTCGGTCGAGGTCGGCCTCCACCAGCAGCGACAGCCGCACCGCATCGGCTCCGATCGGGAACCGGCGGGCGAGCACGGCGCCGGCGACGGGCGACACCTGCGCCGGCGGGGTCTCGACGATCGCCCGCACCGAGGCTCCGCCGGTGACCCCGAGCTCCCACGGACCGGGTGACCACGCGGCGAGGGCGCGCGCGTCGACCATCGCCAGGCGGTACGCGCCTTCCCACGCCACCAGACCGGCCGGCAAGGCGCCCTCGAGCCCGGCGCCGAGGCGGAGCCGGTGCGCGATCGCGATCCCCCCCCAGGCCCCGGCCGCGGCGGTCGTGCGCAGCTCGGGCCGGACGCGGAGCGCCGGGCCTCCCCCGACCCACGGCTCGACCGAGATCGGCGCCCGGGGAGGGGGATCGAGCAGGACCAGCGGAGCGGCGGGCGGCGCCCAGGTGGGGCGCGCCGACTCCCCGAGCCTCTCCGCCGGATCGACCGCGCTCACTCCCAGGTCGACGGGCTGCGGAGGCAGGCGTGGGCTCG
>JBEBJC010000392.1:0-7286 GCA_040080105.1 Myxococcota bacterium | reverse complement strand
TCGGCCCACCGCGTGGGTGTGCCGGGGGACCGTGTGTCAGCCACCCGCCCACGAGGCCGCCGGGCTGCGCGCGGCGCTCGCGGCCTCGGCGCGGTGAATCACAGCCGGCGCGGCTTGGGGGTCGACGGGACGGGAACCGGGGCCTCGTCGGTGTCCGGGTCGGGCTCCTCGGGCGCCGCCGGGGACCGGGGCGCGCGGGCGAGCTCCTCGTCCAGCTGCGCGTCGGGGGGCGCCCGCCGATCGCGGTTCCACACCAGCACGGAGCCCGACGCCACGTTGAACAACCGGCGCAGCACGCTCATCTGCGACCTCCGTCCTCGCGGCTCGGCCCTTCGGCGGGACGGGAGCCCGCCGAACGATCGAAGTCGACCGGCCCCGCGAGCTTCTGCGGCGCGAGGGACACCACGGGGGCGGCGCACCCCTCGGCGCCGAACGTGAGCGCGTCGGCCTCACAGCGGGCCCGATCGCGCAGGCAATCGTAGTACGCGGCCATCTCCGGCGGCAGCTCGTCGACGCCGCCGCACAGGTTCTCCGGGTCGTAGGTGACCTGCACGCAGGCGCCGAGCCCGTTGATCCGCTCGACGTACGCCGCGCACGCCGACGCGTTGTCCGCGCTGCGCCCGGTCGCGGCGGACGGACCGCCCCCGCAGGCCAACGCCATCCCGAGGCCCACCGCTCCCATCGCCGCCGAACCGCGCGTCACCCGCCCTCCACCGGCCCCGTATCCCGAGTACGCTTCGGTGGGGGGCCAGGTGACGCTCGGCGAGCTCGCGCCCGAGGAGGAGGTGGTGCTGGTGGCGATGGTTCGCCTGGTCGTCCACGCCGACCAGCACCTGTCCGGGCCCGAGCGGGACTCGGTCGAGCGGCTGCGGGCCGAGCTCGGGGCGGAGCGGTGGAACGCGGCGGTGCAGCGCGCCCGCGCCGAGCTGCTCGGGGTCGACGTGATCGAGCACCGCGCGCGGGACCTCGCCCCGCCGGCGCGCCGCCTGATCTGGGCGGTGTTGGTGGAGCTGGCCGGGGTCGACGGGGTCGCGCGGTCCGAGGCCGCGGTGCTGCGGTGGGTCGCCGACGAGTGGGGGATCGAGGACACCCAGCATTGATCACGGCGGCTGGGGCACGTACCCGCGCAGCTGCTCTTGCAGGCGCGCCACCTCGGCCTCCGCTTCGGCGCGCGCGTTCTCGTGCGCGGTCACGCTGGCCTCGAGCTGGCCGATCCGCTCCTCCAGCAGCGCGATGTTGCGCTCGAGCTCGGTCGCCGCTCGTTGGGCCGCGAGCTTCGCCTCGGCCTCGGCCTCCGCCCGCGCCGCCGCCACCGCCTCGGCTTCGGCGGCCTCGGTGGCGCGCTCGTCCGCTGCGGTCGCCGCCGCGAACGCGGCGTCCCGGTCCATCTCGGCGAGGGCTCGCGCCGTCTCGGCTTCGACCTGGGCGAGCTCCGCCGCGCCGCGCGCCTCGTCGGCGAGCCGGCGCTTCTCGATCTCGTCCCGGGCGCGGGCCTCGGCGTCGGACTGGCCGGTCAGCGCGAGCTGGCGCGCCAGCTCCGCGGCTTGGGCCTCGCGCAGCGCCTGGTCCTTGACCAGCAACATCTGGTCGCGCAGCGCCGAGGCGGCGGTGGCGGCGTGCTCCGCGTCGGCCTTGCGCACCTCGGCGGCGTCGATCGCGCGGACCAGGTCGCGCCGCTGGAGGTCGAGCCACCCGAGCGCGGCGGCGAACACCACCAGCATCACCGCCAACGCGAGCGCGCTCGCGACGAGCTGGCGGTTCCGTCGCGCGAACAGCCAGACCCGGAGCAGCGGGGCGGCGCCGTCCACGGTGGTCGGGCGGTCGGCCACGAACGCGTCGAGGTCGTGCGCGAACGCGAGCGCGGTCGGGTACCGGTCGCGCGGCGCGCGCGCCATCGCCTTCTCCACCAGCCGCGCCAACCGGCGGGGGACGCGCACGACCTGTCCGAGGGGATCGGGAGGCCCGCCCCGGACCTGGGCCAACACGTCGAACGCCGGGATCTGGTGCTCTCCGGTGGGTTCGTACGGCGCCCGGCGCGCCACCAGCGCGTACAGCGTGGCCCCGAGCGCGTACACGTCTCCGGTGCGGGTCGGCGGGTGCCCCAGCGCCTGCTCCGGTGACATGTACGCCGGCGTGCCCACCACCCGCCCGTCGCCCTCGTCGAGCATCACGGTGACGGTGGCGGTGGCGGGCGTGCGCTCGGTCGGCTCCGGGAAGATCTGGTCGGCGGCGAGCCCGAAGTCGGTGACCTTGGCCCGACGGCTCACCGGGGTCAGCAGGATGTTGCCCGGCTTCAGATCGCGGTGCAGCACCCCGGCGCGGTGGGCGGCCTCGACCCCACGCGCGGCCTCCGCCACCACCCGCACGGCCTCGTGCAGCGACTCGAGCTCGGCCTCGGCCAGCGTCTGCCCGATCTGGAGCACCTCGGTCCCCGCCGGCCCCGGGCGGTGCTCGGCGCACAGCTCCATCTCCACGAAGTGCGGCCCGCCGTCGAACCGCCCGGCGGTCTTGATCCGCACCACGTGGTCGCTGATGATCGCGGACGCGGCTCGCGCCTCGCGCATCACCGCGTCGAGCGCCATCGCGCCGCGGATCCGCCCGTCGGGGTGGAGCAGCTTGAGCGCGGTGTAGCTGTGGAGGTCGTGGTCGAACGCCTTCCACACGCTGGCGGTGGCGCCCGACCCGATGCGCTGCTCGAGCCGGTACCGGCCGATCCGGGCGCCCGGGGCCAACGTTGGCACCGCCGGTGGCTCCCCGCCGGCGTCGTACGCCTTCAGCAGCGCGCGCACCTCGGCCTCGACCGTGGGGTGACCCGCGCACCTCGCCCCGATCTCCAGCTCGCGTTCGGCGGGCGCCAGCTGCGCCACCGCGTCGAACACCGAGTCCACGTACAGCCCGCCGGTCACCGACACGGTCCGCTCGGCCGGGCGAGAGCTCCCCGACGAGCCCCCGTGCGCGCCCACCGGCGGGTCGGACCGGGTCATGGGTCGTCGCGCTCCGGCTCGGCGGGCTCGGTGTCCGACAGGCGCGCGGCGAGCCACGCGCGGGCGAACCGGGCGTCGGCCCCGACGGTCGACTTCGGCAGATTCAGCACCTCGGCGATCTCGGACTCCGACAGGCCCCCGTACAGGGCGTACCGGGCGACCGACGCCTTTCGCTCGGGGTTGCGCACGTGGTCCGGTCCGCGCTCCAACTCGTCCAGCAGCTGGTCGATCGCGAGCAGGGTCTCGGGGTGCTCGTGCGACAGATCGGGCGCGTCCTGCAGCTCGACCCGCGCGCGGGCGGTCGGGCGCTTCTGCGCGCGGCGGCGGCGCGCGTGGTCACACAGCTCGCGCCGCATGTTGGTGACCGCGAGCGCTATCACCTGGCTCGGCTCGGACTCGGCGAGGGTCCGCAGCTCTCCGTTGAGCAGCCGGGCCCACGCCTGGTGCACGAGCTCGGCCGACTCGAGGGTGTGGGCGTACGGCTCGCGCCGGAGCAGGGCGCGCGCCACCATCCGCAGCTCGCCGTAGATGCGACGCAGATCGTCGTGTGACGGGGTCAAGGGCCCTCCCCCGGTAGGGTAATGCGGACGGCGTCGTTCCCCCAAACCTTCGATGGGTCTGGTCGATCGCCCCCAGGTTGCGCTGGGGAGGTGTCGGAGGTGAACTTGCGTCTGTCGTTGCTGGTGCTGTCGCTCGCCGCGTGCCACCCGAAGAACCCGATCCTGACCAACCCGGCGCAGCTGGAGACGAACGGGCGCGACGTGGGCGTCCGTACCGGCCTGACCCAGGAGCAGGCGGTGTCGGCGCTGCTCGAGAACTTCGCCCGGGTCCACTTCGCCACCGACACCTCCACCCTGGACACCGTCGGCAAGGCGGCGCTGGACGAGAACGCGCGGATCCTGGCGTCACACACCGACCTGCGGGTCGAGGTCCAAGGGCACGCCGACGAGCGTGGGACCGTCGACTACAACCTCGCGCTGGGCCAGCGCCGCGCCGACGCGGTGGTCGACTTCCTCGTGTCGCGCGGCGTGGCCCCGAGCCGGCTGCCGATCGTGAGCTACGGCGAGGAGCGGCCGGCGGTCGCCGGGGCCGGGGAGACCGCGTGGGCGGAGAACCGCCGCGCCGAGTTCCGGGTGCTCACCGGCAGCGCCGCGATCCGCGGGACGACCACGATGTGAGCCCGCTCACGGCCAGGGCAGCGCCACCGCGACGAACGTGCCGTTCGCCCCATCCCCGGGGGTGTTGTAGTAGCTGTACCCGGCCACGCCGCCGCGCGCCCGCAGCACGGCCCCCGCGTCGTCCAGCAGGGTGTCGTAGAACACCTTGATCCGCCCGCCGCCGCCACCGCCGGCGCCGTACCCGTAGAAGTGGAGGCCGTCGCCGCCGTCGCCGCCGTCGGCGCGGAGCTCCCCGTGCACGGTCACCGTGTCGCCCTGCAGCAACACGGTCCCGCCGGACCCGCCGCCGGCGCCGTCGGACGTGGACTGCCCGTCTGCGCCCGACACCCGGACCACCCCGTCCACGGTGATCGTCGCCGCGACGATCCACACCGCCGCGCCGCCGGCGCCGCCCGCCCCGTCGTCGCCCGCGTAGGTGCTGCCGGCACCGCCGCCGCCGCTCCCCAGCATCACGTCGAGGGTGTTGCTCGCGCCGTACGCCGGCCCTCCGGCCAGCGTGGTGTACGAGTCGCCGCCTTCGCCGCCCTCGCCCCCGTGCCCGGCGCCCGAGCCGGCGTCCTGGTTCTTCCCCTGGCCGGCGCCGTCGCCCTCCCCGTCGAGCTTCGCCAGGCCGCCGGGGGAGCCGCCGCCGTCGCCGTCGATCGCCGAGGTGTCGTCGATCCACACCTCGCGCGCGGTGAGCACCACCTCGCCGGTCACGGTGAGGGTCGCGCCGTCGGTGAGCGAGATCACCGCGTAGTCGTAGGTGCCGTCCGCGAGGGACGCGTCACCTCCTGCAAGCACGAGCACCGGCAACACGTCGACGCTGGCCTCGACCGGGTCGCTGTCGAGCGCGCCGTCACTGCCGACCACCCGGCAGGTCCAGCTGTCCCCCTCCGCGGTCTCGGCGGCGGGGATCGTGTCGCCCGCGAGCGCGCGCGTCGACACCGGGCCGAGCCACGGCTCCCCGGCCCGCTCCCAGGCCACCGTGTAGGTGACCAGCGCGCCCTCGGGGTCGATCGACGGGGTGGTGACGTCGCAGGTGAGGTCGTCGTAGGCCGCGCCTGCCGGTGTGGGTCCGACCGCGATCTGCGCCGCGCTCGGCGGGAGGTTCGGGTCGGTGGGATCGGTCGGGTCGGTGGGATCGGTCGGGTCGGTGGGATCGGTGGGATCGGTGGGATCGGTCGGGTCGGTGGGATCGGTCGGGTCGGTGGGATCGGTCGGGTCGGTGGGATCCTCACTGGGCTCGATCGCGTGGACGTTCACCACCTGTTCGGGCGCGCACCCGAGCCACAGAGCCCACATCGATCCTCCCCACGCCAACGTAGCGGGGGAGGGGTCGACCGATTGTACCAACAACCTGGCACGACCCCGGGGGTCAGCCGTGGACGCCGGGCGCGTCGCTGATGACGAGGCCGTCCTTCGCGGACGGGACGATTGTCAGGACGGGGTCTCCGTCGCGTTCGATCAGCCGGACCTCCCCGATGACGCTGACCAGCTCACCGTGATCCAGCCGCGCCTCTTCGAACCTCAACGTCCGGTTGGTGCCGAAGAACCCGGTCGACGGGACCCCGACCCGGGTCAACCCCTCGGCCTCCTGTTGGGTCGGGTCGTCGAAGGTCCCGCTGGCGCCGACCGACGACAGAGGCAGCGCGAGGCGCTCGTCCCCGGGCTCGACCCACACCCGCTCCTCGCCGTCGTCGACCCAGAACCCGGAGCTCTCCCACCGGGTGGCCACGGTGCGCCAGCTCTTGCCGCTCCGCTCGCTCACCTCGGCGAACCAGTACCCGCACAGCTCGTCGCTGAACGGCGCGCGCACACCCTCGTGGACCTGGACCGTGCCGGTGATCTTCACCACCTCGCCCGGCCGCAGCGCCCGGATCGGGGTCGCCACCCGACCCCGCAGCTTGCGCTTCGCCCGCTCGGTCGGGGAGAACCACCAGCCCAAGCCTACCGCCAGCCCGATCGCGGCGAACACCACCACCATCAGCACGGGGGTGGCCTCAGCCGCACGGAGCTCGAGCACCCACGGATCGGCGGGTTGGGGTACACCCGCCTGGGTCGTGTGGGCCCGCATCAGCTCCTCCTCGGGCGGTCACACACGAACACCAGCGCCGGCGGGACGTTCATCCACGCGACCGGGGTGGTGGTGACCGAGCCGAACCGAGCCGCCAGCGCGGCGCGCAGGCGTCGAGCCGCGGGCAACACCTGGGCGTGCACGTAGCCGAAGGTGACCATCCGGCCGTCGTCGGCGAGCACTTCGAGGATCGCGTCGAAGATCTCGTTCTGCAGCGTCTCGGGCCAGATCGCCCACGGGAGGCTGCTCACCACCCGGTCGGCGTGGTCCTGGCCCATGTCGGTGAGGATCGCCCGGAGCTCCTGCGCGTACCGCTGCTCGACCCGGACGCCCGGGAACCGCTCGCGCAGGATCTGCGCCAGCGGCGGGTTCGGCTCGAGGGTCACGAACGGGCCGTCGGGGCGACGCGCCAGGATCTCGGCGGTCATCGGGCCGGTGCCGGCGCCGAGCTCGACCACTACCTGGCCGGGTCGGAGGTCGGCCGCCTCGACCATCCGCTGGGCGAGCGCCGCGCCGGAGGGGGCGACGGCGCCCAGCTGGACCGGATCGCGCACGAACTCGCGCAAGAAGCTCCACGTCGACATCACCGGACCCCCGGACGGCATTGGGTGTGGATCGCGAACGCGCCTTCGGCGTCGCCGCGCCCCTCGACCACCACGTACCAGGTGGTCGGGCCGGTGGAGCGCTGGCTCACCAGCTCCACCCGCTCGGGGCCGATCCCCTTCACCAGGTTCCCCTCGCAGATCGAGAAGTTCGCGCCCGCGGGCGGGCAGTCGTCGCCGTCCCACTTCATCGCGAACAGATCGAGGTCGGCGCACGGCGAGTCCATCCACACGAACGTGCGCCACTCGCCCTCGGGCACGTCGAGCCGGTACACCCGCTCGTCGCCGCCTTCGTGGTCCTCGGTCGCGGGCCAGCAGAAGTGCGACTCGTAGAACCGGGTGTCGAACCGCTCGGTGCCGCCCCGGGTGTGCCCGATCACGGTCTCGCCGCAGTGGATCGTGTCGGTGATGCAGCCCGGTCCCGCGACGGGGCCGCCGTCGGGGATGTCCCCGCACATCCCGGGGG
>JBEBJC010000391.1:0-7323 GCA_040080105.1 Myxococcota bacterium | reverse complement strand
AGGCCGAGCTCGCTGGGCTCGCCGACGACATCAACCACCTCGCCACCACGCTGGCCGACACCGAGCAACGACGCGCCTCACTCGTCGGCGACGTGGCGCACGAGATGCGGACCCCGCTCACCACCATCAGCGGCACTCTGGAGGGCTTCGACGACGGGCTGTTCACGCAGGCAGAGCTGACCGACACCGTGCGCACCGAGGTCGGTCGCCTGCACCGCTTGGCCGGCGACCTCGCCGCGGTGTCCCGGGCCGAAGAGGGCCAACTCCACCTCGACCGACAGCGCGGCGAGGCACGGGGCGGTCGAGCCACACGCGAGGGGTCCCGTGGGGTCGGGGGTGAACACCGAGATCGCGCGGGTCGGGCACGCCCCTTGGCACACCCCGCAGCGGGTGCACTTCGCGGGATCGAGCACCACCTTGGGTTCCCCGTCACGGAGCTCGGCCCGCTGGGCCGCGATCCCGAGCGCGCCCTCGGGGCACGCGTCTGCGCAGGCCCGGCAGGTCGCGTCGCGGGTCCGCGCGTGGACACACCGCTCCCAGGTGATGTTCATCGTCCGCCCTCGGCGTCGGTGAGGATCCACGCGAGGGCCGCCGCCGCTCCGTCGCGGTACAGCTCGGTCTCGGCGCTGCGCTGCACCGCGAGCAGGTACACCGGCGCCCACGCGCCGAGGTGGTCCCACAGGAACGCGCGCGAAACCCGGCGCGCGTCGGCGGCGTAGTCGTCGCGCCCGTCCGCGGCGGCGGCGGCCTCGGTGGCCGCGAGCACCGACAGGAACTCGAGCGAGATCCCGAGGTGGTCGGGCGACAGCGCCCTCGCCGCGCCGAGGTCGACCTCGAACCCGTACCGCCGGTAGAACGCGACCAGCGGGTTGCCGAGGCCGGCCTCGATCCGCGCGTCGTCCCGCAGGTAGAACGAACCGTACGGGACCAGGCTCACCACGGTGATCTTGGTGAAGTCGGCGTCGAACCGGCCGCGCTGCGCGGGATCCCGCACCGCGGCCCGCTCGTCGCTCCGGTAGAACGTGGGCACGAGCTCGGCGGTCAGCCCGCCCTGGAGCACCTCGGCGAACGGGTCGTCGATCTCGCGCACGAACAGGCGCGAGAACCACCCGTACAGCGCGGCCCGCCCCGACGCGTCGATCACGACGGCATCAGGTACGCGGTGCGCGCGAGCGCGACCCACGGGCGCTTGAGGTGCTCGGGCCGCCGCAGGCCGCCGGGGCCGGGGGCAGGGCGGGTCAGCTGGTCGCGCCACGCGCGGTACGTGTCGAACGTCGCCTGGATGTCGACCGACAGGTCGCCGACCTTCTCACCCGGTCCCGGCCGCTCGAGCAGCACCTTCTGGTGCCAGCAGTGCATGCCGGAGATCGGGTCGGGGTGCGGGTGGTGGACCGCGTTCTGCCACACCCCCGACAGGCCGTCCCAGTACACGTTGTCGAGGTCCTTGTTGAACCCGGCGTACGGCCACCCCCGCTCGCCGAACTCGGTGGTCGGCACGATCGTGCGCGGTCCCACCCCCTTCACCGAGGTCTGGTGGAACTTCGTGCCCTCGCGCCGCTGCTCGACCAGCGGCGCCGCGGTCGGCAGCACCGGCAGCGCGCGCTCGAACCCCTCGACCGCCGCGCTCTCGGCGAGCCGCCACCGGCCCGAGTGGTGCGACATCGCGAGCACGCCCGGCGCCATGCCCTCGGTGGGTTGGCACTGCGCGACGAACCACCCCGCCTCGAGCCCCGACACCGTGTCCACCACCCGCACCTTCACCGGGTCGCCCTTGCCGAACCCGAGCCGGCGAGCGTCGGCGGTGCTGATCCACAGCGGGTTGTGGTTCTGGCTCACCTCCATCAGCCACTTCGAGTTCACCCCGCGGGTGTGGATCTGGTAGGGCAGCCGGAAGATCGGGTTCAACGCGAACGCGTTGTCCTCGGTCATGTACTGGTGGTGCACCTGGCTCACCACGTGCACCATCTGCGCGCGCTGCTCGGGGGTGCGCGGGTAGATCGGGATCGCGTACTCGGGCCAGCCCCACTCGACCAACCACCTGGAGTAGAACTCCATCTTCCGTGAAGGCGTCTCGAACCCGGCCACCCGCTCGCCGCCTTCGAGCTGGACCCCGACGGCGATCCGCCCCTGGTCAGTGTCGGCGAACAGCTGGCCGGTCGCCTCGTCGTGCTGGAGCGACGCGGCGGCCACCGGGATCGTACCGCCGAAGAAGTTCGGGGACCGCGCCTTGACCGCGCCGGACGCGTCGGGCTCGAGCGGCTCGTGGTGCACCCGGAACACCTCGGTCTTCTCGGTCCACGCGCCGCGCTCGCGCAGCAGCGTGTAGCACGGGAACTGCTCCCACAGCCCCCGCTCCACCGCCGGGGTCGCCGGGTCGGCGATCGCCTCGACCGCGCGGGTGGCCGCGGCCGCGCGCAGCTTGGGCAACGTGGCGAACACCGCGTCGTAGTACTCGGGGATCGTGACCGGCTTGCCCGGGTTGCGCCGGCTCTCCCAGTACTGCCGGATCCCGAGCGCGCCGTCGGGATCGACGTGGTGGAACAGCAGGTTGATCCAGAACTCGTTCTCCTCCCAGATCTCGCCCAGCCCGGCCTTCTGGTGGGCCTCGAGCGTCGCCCGCGCCGGATCGGACGGGGTCCACCCCTGCGACTCGAGCGCGACCCGCAGCACCGGTTGGCGGAACCCGACCCACGCCTCGGTGTTGGTGGGCTCGGAGTGTTGATCGTGGCGCTCGCCCGACAGGCCGACCGGCAGCACCCAGTCGACGAACCAGTTCGTCTCGGACCAGGTCGGCGACGGGTTGAACGACAGCTCGATCTTCGACTCGTCGCGCAGGACCTCGATCCACCGGAACCCGTCGGGGTTGATCCACACCGGGTTGTACTGGCGCGGGACCCACACCGCGAGCTTGTCGGGGACGCTGAGCCCGCGGGCCTTCCACGACGCCTGCCACTCGGTGTCGGACAGCAGGTGCGGCAGCAGGAACGACATCTCGTACGACGACAGCGGCCACTCGGGCGGGTAGGTCAGCTCGTTCCACGCGTCGATCTTCGGCGGGCTCGCGGCCATCGTGGAGGCGCCACCTTTGCCCGCGATGTTCAGCACCCGCGACTCGTGGGTGCCGAGCGCGCCGACGCCGCCGAAGTTGCCGGTGAGCGACAGCAGCAGGATGCCCGAGCGCGAGCCCGCCATCCAGCCGCCGCGGTTGCCCGCGGACGGGCCGCGCCAGTAGAACGACGCGATCCGGTCGCCCGCGTACAGCACGTACTCGTACAACTTCTCGATCTTCGACGCCGGCACCCGGCACTCGGTCGCGGCCCACTCGAACGTGTACCGGCCGTACAGCTCGACCAGCAGCGCCTCGAAGTCTTCGAACGTGGAGCCCGCGGGTGCTGCGTCGACGAACCCGCGCGCCACCAGCCCGTCGAGCGCGGCGCGGTCGGCCATCAGCTCCTGCCAGTTCCACCAGGTGCGCACGAACGCCCGGTCGTACCGGCCTTCGCGCAACAGGCGCCCGGCGATCGCCAGGTGCAGCGCCGCCTCGGTGCCCGGCCACACCGGGATCCACAGGTCGGCGATCCCGGCCGAGTTCGACAGGCGCGGGTCCATCACCACCAGCTTCGCGCCCTTCTTGCGCGCTCGGGCGATCTGGCCGGCCGACTGCTGGAAGTAGTGGCCGGCGTCGGCCGCGTGGGACGACTGGAGCAACACGAGCCGGGCGTTCTCCCAGTCGGGCGAGCTGCGATCGTCGTTGAGCCACAACAAGCTGCCGAGGCGAGCGCTCGCCGAGCACACGTTGGTGTGGCTGTTGTGCGCGTCCTGGCCGAGGCTCGCCCACACCCGCGGGGTGAACCCGGACTCGTTCGGCCGGCCGACGTGGAACATCAGCGACTTCTTCGACAGCGCGTCGCCCCGGCGCAGGGTGTCGCGCATCTTCGCGCCGATCGCGGCCATCGCCTGGTCCCAGGTGGCGCGCACCCACTTGCCTTCGCCCCGGCCGGTGCCGGGGGCGCGCTGCAGCGGGAACGGGATCCGGTCCGGGTCGTACATCTGGCTCTGCACCGCGTAGCCCTTGGCGCAGTTCCGCCCCTGTGACCCGGAGTGCAGGGGGTTCCCCATGAACTTCCGCACCGTGAGCGTCTGCTTGTCGACCCACGCGGTCAACCCGCACACCGCCTCGCAGTTGTTGCAGATCGTGGGCACGAGCTGGTAGTCGTGCACCGCGATCTCGGCGCGGCCGATCCCGCCGCGCTTCCAGTCGTCGCCGTCGAGCTCGCGCCACCCGCGCCACTTCTCGAGCGGCGGGTACTTCGCGAAGTTCCCGTGCTCGACCGGGATCCGATCGAACCGGTCCGAGCTGGCCGCGGCCGCGGCCTCGGCGCCCTCGGGGATGAACGACCGGACCGCGCCGACCACCAGCGTGGCTCCGGTGGTGGCGGCGGCCGCCTTCAGGAAGTCGCGGCGCAACATGGGGGACCTCAGCTGAGCGGGAGGAGCTGGGGGGCGACGAGCCACGCGTGCTTGACCGCCCACAGGCCGGCGAGCGCGCAGACGGCCGCGACCGGAAACAGGTGCTGCCGGCCGGTGCGGACCGCGACCCAGCTGAGCAGGGCCGGGACGAGGAACGCGAGGCCGAGCCCGGACAGGAACAGCGGGCCGAGCGAGCCGGACACGAGCTCGTGGATCACCCACGCCGACTCCTCCGACTTCTGCGGGGCGAACACGATCTCGGCCAGGAACAGCAGCAGCTGGCCGGCCGCCGACACCCCGAGCACCGAGCCGAGCAGCCGCCGCTCGTCCGCCGGTCGGCCCGCGCCCGCGATCGACAGGGCGCCTGCGCCGCCGAGCCCCGCCGCGAGCAGCATCTGCACCCCTTCGGTCGGGGCGATCCAGATCTCTCGCGCGGTCGCCTGGCCGAGCAGCGCCCCGGTGTACACCGTGGTGACGAACGCGAGCCCGACCATCGGGCCGATCCACCGGTCGAACGACCGCTCGTCGTCGCGCCACGCCCACCACGCGAACGGCACCAGCGCACACGCGAACCCGTTGAGCACCCATCCGCCGATGTTGACCATCGAGGTCAGATGGGGCCAAACGTACAGGTGCCACGCGCGCAGAGGCTGGTGCAGGTCGTACAGGGTGAACAGCAGGGTGATCGCGATGAACACGAGCCCGATCGCCGGGATCACGCGCCGGTAGAACCCGGGATCGGCGCTGCGACGCATCGCGAACCACCCGACCAACACGACGCCGGTGGCGACCGACTTGGCCCACATGTTCATCGTGACCGGCCAGCCCCAGATCACCCCGTTGTGCAACACGTCCAGCGTGACGATCGCGGTCGGGTCCATCAGTGCTCCCGGTGGTCGTCGAGGGTCCCGATCTCGCCGAACAGGCTCGGCCCGGGCTCGCGGCGGCTCGCCAGCGGGTCGAGGTGGACCGCGCCGCCGCCGGTGTAGAAGTGGGTGGGCTCGGTGCCCTTCTCGGGCTTGCGGACCCGCGCGTCGCCGTGCTCCGAGATGTACTTCGAGATCACCGACTCCGCGTCGTCGAGGTCGCCGAACAGGTTCGCGCCGGTGGGGCAGGCGACCACACAGGCCGGCTCGAGCCCCCCCTCCACCCGGTGCGCGCAGTAGGTGCACTTGTCGGCGGTGTTCGTCTCGGGGTCCATGTAGATCGAGCCGTACGGGCACGCCATCACGCAGGCGGCGCACCCGATGCACCGGTCCTTGTCGATGTTCACGATGCCGTTGTCGAGGTAGTGCAGCGCGCTCACCGGGCACGAGCGCTGGCACGGGGCGTTGCTACAGTGGTTGCAACGCATCGGGGTGAACGCGCGACGGGCCTCGGGGTACGTGCCCGAGTCCACGTACTTCACCCGCAGGCGCCACGAGCCCACGGGCACGTTGTTCTCGGACTTGCAGGCGACCTCACACGCCTTGCAGCCCATACACAGGTCGAGATCGACCAGGAAGCCGAGCTTCACGGGTTCACCTCCGCCGGCAGCGGCGCCAGCGACACGGAGTGCAGTGCAAGACACGGGCCAGGGGGCCTACGGGGCGGTGCCGTAGTCCACGCCGGTGGTGGAGCCGGTGTCGCCCGTGCCCGTGTCGCCGGTGGTGCCGGTGATGGTGACGCCGTACTCGGGCTCGGTGATCTGGCCGGTGTCGCCGGTGGTGCCGGTGATGGAGACGCCGTACTCGGGCTCGACCGTGTCGGTCTTGGCGCCCACACACCCCGAGAGCGTCAGCGCGAGGACCGCGGCGGCCACGGTGCGCGAGCGGGTGGTGCCCATCGTGGTGCCGCAGTGGGGGCAGGTGGTCTCGTGGGCGCGCAGGTGGCACGCGCAGCTGGGGCAGGGGATCAACGGTCACCTCCGAGCGCGGAGTGTAGCCGGACCGCCCGCGATCGACGACGCGCCAGCGCCAGCGCCAGCGCCAGCGCGCCGGTGCCGGACGGGCCGCCCGCGCAACCGCACCCGCGCGGCTCGGCGGTGGGCGCCTCCACCTCGAACTCGGAGCGGCCGGGTGTCGGGTCCTCGTTCTGCCACGCGTCCCGCGCCGCGACGTCGATGGTGTGGGCTCCGGGCGCGAGCTCCAGCGTCGCGGTCGCCTCGGTCGACCACCCCGACCACGCCCCTCCGTCGACCCGGTGGCGGTACTCGAACGGCGCGCCGGCCGGCGGCTCCCGATCGTCGTCGGCGCCGAACGTCGCGGTCGCGATCGCCCCGTCCACCTGCACGCCGACCGACGCCTCGGGTGCGATCAGGTCCACTCGCGGGTCGTCGAGGTGGTACAGCGTGAACCACGCCGACATCCCGCCGTCCTGCAGCGCGATCTCCTCCAGGAAGATCACGTCGTCGAACACCGGGAAGTGGGACTTGAACACCGGGATCCGGTCGAACATCGAGCTGACCGCGTCCGCGGTCCACCCCTCGAGGAACGCCTCGAGGTGCGCCGCCCCGTCCGCGGTCTCCATCAGCCGCGACACGTCGATCTCGCGCACGTCGAGCGTCACCTCGCGGGTCGACAACACGATCATCGACGACGCGCTGTCCACGTCGGGCTCGACCTGGGCAGAGAGGTCGGCGAGCAGGTACAGCACGCGCTCCCCGTCGACCTCGGCTTCGAGGTGGACCCCCGGCAGGCTCACCGAGATGCCGCCCGGGTCGATCGACACAGCCGGGTCGCCGTCGATCTCGAGCGACGGGACGATGTCACCGAGCCCGAGCGTGGTCTGGAGTTCGGCCAACAGCTGCTCGGTGGCCGCGGTGCCGCCGGAGAGGACGCCGCCGACCTGCGCAGCGTCGACCAGCCCCTGGAC
>JBEBJC010000390.1:0-7340 GCA_040080105.1 Myxococcota bacterium | reverse complement strand
CGCGCCATCGGTCGACATCCGCCACATCGCGCTCGAGCGGACCGCGCTCGCCGCCACCGAGTCGATCCTCGCGGCCGACGCGCCGCAGCTGCTACCGGCGTTCCGAAGGTGGGTGGACCGCCACTGACCCGCGGTCACGGCGCCGCCGACACCGCAAACCACCAGGCTCGTTCCCCGTCCCCTTCGCCGTACCAGAGCTCGCCATCCGCTGGGAAGATGTTCCACAAGGTCGGATCGGTGATCCCGTGGACCGGTACGCCCGGCAGGCACACCGGGACCGGCGCCGAGCCGGCACTATCGGACCAAAACAGCCGCTCCTCCGGGAACTCCGCCGATCCGACGGCAAACCCCCGTAGGTTTGTCAGTGCCGCGAGGAGGGAGGCGCCGGGGACACCCGCAGCGCGGAACGGCAGCGTTCGCTCGAACCCGGGGCCCACCTCGATCCCCCCGGTCGAGAGCGTCGTGGTCTCCAAATCCGGATCGAACTCGACCTCGACACCGGAGTCGAGCTCGAAGTGGTGAAACGCTGTCTCGTGCAGTTCATCGTGGGTGGTGAGCAAGATCCGGCCTGGGTCGGTCGTGGGCTCGAACCATAGGTCTCGGTACGGCCCGACGAACCCGTCGGCGAAGATCGGGACGCCCAGACGTACCTCGGGCCCCGTCGGGAGCCCCGACCAGATCCACGTGAGGGCGAACGCGGCGAGGCTCGTCGTGAGCGGCGGATCTTCCGGGCACGGCGACGCCAGCGCCCGAGCGACCAGCGGCCCGACCTCGCAGATCCGCGCGACGGCCTCCGAGCGGCGAGCGCGCGCGTCGCCGTATGGGTCGATCCCACCGAGCGCTGGATCGAACAGGCGGTCGACGTAAGCGTCGAGGGTCGGATGGGGCGCATCCGCGAGGCCCGTCTGTAGATCGAACGCATGACACAGCTCGTGGCGCACGACGTAGGCGACGCTCGCCGTCGGCAGCTCGGCGTCGATGCGGACCTCGCCGTCCTCGTACCACCCCCCCAACGCCTCGTCGTCGCCCTCCATCGGCCCGAACTCGATGGCGGACAGGCGCACGGTGTCTGGACCGACCGCCGCCGCGATCAGCTCCACCTCACGCTCGGCGAGCGCGCGTTGCTGGGGCGTGCCCCCCACGATCGGCGCCTCCAGCAGCGGGAGCCGCGGCGTGCAACTCATCGCGAGGAGAGGCACAATCCTACGGTACATCTTCGTAGCTGCCCGTCAGGTGAACCTGGACGTTGAATCCGTCCGAGACCTGCGTGAAATCCAGCGCCCAGGTATGCGCAACCGGGTTGATTGTCCCGTACGCATCGTCGCCCATCTGCACGCTGCCCAGCATCCGGGTGGAGCCGACCCAACCCGTCCCCTCGAAGGGTACAGTTTCATCCATCGGAACGGTGATCGTTCCGCTCGTAACGTCCATCAACAGTGGACCGTCCATCCACCATAGCCAGTCCGTGAAGGCCGCCGGCCCCAAGACGCCGTCGTCCGCCGCCACGGTTGCGGTGAGGAACCTGTCCGGCCCGGGACCCGACCGCGCAGAGCCTCCCCCCCTAACGGCTACCGTCTCGCTTCCCAGCGCGCTGGCGAGGTGCAAATAGGAGTTGGTTGGGTCGACGTTCAAAACGAACCCCGCGCCTGGTGCGACCGGGAAAACATCCCAGGGATCGCAGACCTCCCAGCTCGCGGGCTCGGCGGGCGTGCAGTCGTCAAGGAAGATGTTGTAGGCGATGTCCTGCTCACATGCGTCGAGCACCGAGGTAATGGAGCCGAACTGCTGCAGGTAGGTCGAGTTCGGATCGACACAACACTCGTCTTCGAGCACCTCCCCCACAGCCAACCCGAGATCCCAAAGGCTCATACCCACGCACGCACAGTCCGGGTCGCTATCTGTCTCCAGCGCAACATCGAACGCGGCACTCGGAATCTCACAGTGCCAGAGACTCGTCGCATCACAGTTCTCGATGATTTCCACTGGCGTGCCGGGTGGCCAGCAGTTGGTGGCCGGGTACAACGTACAGTCGGCACCCAAACAGTCGGTGAGAAGTGGCATAGGGTTCAGGATCTGCAGTACTGCGGTGCACTCACCCTCACCGTGGCAGTTCACGGTTACCGGGAACAGACCGTTGTCCGCGCCCGTGTCGCCGGTATCGGCAGGGGTGATGGGAGCCTTGTCGTTACCATTGCACCCTAGAGAGAGAGAGAGAGAGAGAGCACGCATTCCTCCGTGCCGCACGATACCACGTTTCACCGGATTCGCTAGAGACTGCCGCACCTTCCGAACCGCACCTGACCGGGTACCGGAGGGCGCGCCGTGCGACATGGTGCGCATGCTCACGACCTGGTCCAGACGCTCGTTGTGGCCCGCCATCTGTGCGGTGAGCTCGCTCAGGGCATCACGGACGCCGGCGAGCTGGGCGAACGCGGCGTCGCGCTGCACTCGGAGCCGGGCCATCTCTTCGAGGTCGGACGCCTTCGGTGCCACGAGGACGTCTCGCAGGCGGGGTGCGCCGCGTCGCGTAGACCACCCAGCCGTTGCGGTCGGAGCAGAGGACCTTCATGAGGGTGCGCCGGCCGGTGAGGAACACGTAGAGGTGCCCGTCGAGCGGGTCTCCGCCGAGGCGACGCGCATGACCGGCGAGCGACCCGCGGAGGTCGACAGGGGCGAGAGCCAGGAAGATGCGCTCGTCGAATCCAGCCGCGAACGTGCTGATCGCGAGCGGCCCGAAGCCCACGGCGTCGGTCCGATCGACGGCGTACGAGGCCACCTCGTACCGGAACCGCGCGGCGCCCCGCTCGAAGTTCATGAGGGTGGTCTGCGCGTGTACCGCCGTGGCGACCAGGCGTGAACCCACCGGTCGCCTCGAGCCCTACGGCGGCGCCTCCATCACGTCGCCGCGCCGCTCGTAGCCGGCCGCCTCCAGCTGCCGGAGCTCCCGATCGAACACCGTCGCCCGGCCCGCCCAGACGCGGTTCCCGTCGATCGGAGACGCGAGGGTGAAGTCCTGTCCGTTGTCGATCCCCTCGCGGATCCACCCGTCGTTCAGCGCCAGCGACCGAGGGTCGCCGCCCCGCGGTCGTCCGCCCCGCTCGCCGTGACCCGCACGAGGTGCCCGCCCTCCAGGTACTCGTCGCCCGGTTCGAGGCCGGCCACCTCGGCGCACGCCGGGTGACCCACCGGCGGGGTGGCCGGCGCGCCGACCCCGCAGCCGAGCAGCGCCACGGCGGCCCACCGGGTCACAGGTTCCGGCCGATCCGCAGCTCCCACGCCACCGGGTGTGGATCGTCGGCGCCGACCAACCCCTGCCCCGGGAACAACACCCCGACCTCGGCGCCCAGACGCCAGTCCCGCGTGTTCAGCCGCACCCCGAGGTCGAGCTCCGACCCGAGCGCGCCGTCGGTCGACATCACCCCGGGCACGTCGGTCAGCGCCCACGCGCGGGTCACGAACCACGGCACCTCGATCCCCGACCGGGTGCCGATCCGCACGGCGCCCCCGGCCCGGCCGAACACCGCGTTCACCACCCCCCCGAGCGACGGGGCGAGCGCGTCGCTGGTGGCCGAGCCGTCGGCCACCACCAGCGAGAACAACACCAGGTCGAAGTCCGCGTCGGGGTGGAGCCCGCGCACCGGCTTGTCGTCGAGCCCGCCGGTCACGCCCGCGTCGGCCGACAGGGTGAACCACGGCGCGGCGCGGAACGCCAGATCGCCGTGGGCCCACGCGCCGATCATCGACGCGGCGAGCTCGGGCGCGGCGTCCTCCTCGGGCACGCCCCAGTCGAGCGTGCCGTCGAACGACGCGTCGAACCACACCGGGAACGCGCGCGGCAACGTGTACGCCACCGCGGCCCGCGCGAACGGCGCCGGCGCGAACGCCGAGTCGCCCGAGCGCGCGCCGATCTCGCCCTGGAGCAGCAGCGCGTCCGAGCCCGACAGGGGGCCGGTCGACAGCTGTTGCTCGAGCACCCCGGTGGCGACGAGCTCGTACACCCCGCGTAGGTCGGCTGGGCACCCGAGGTCGGACCACGACGCGCACCACGGGTTCCGCCGCCCCCACCGCAGCCCGAGCAGCCCCCGGCTGGTGCCGGTCCGCTGCCGCGCCGGCGGGTTGCCGAAGAACAACATCCCGCCGTCGAGGGTCGACCCGAACGACGCGTCGCCCCACAGCTCGGGGTTGTGGTTCGCGAGCTCACCCGCCTGCACCCCGTCGAGCAGCGCGGCCATCGAGGTCGGCGCGGCGCCGATCCGCGCCATCGGGTTCCGGTCGAACGCGCCGAACCCGAAGTTCAGCGGCACCCGGCCGGCGGCGAAGTAGAACGGCAAGATCCGCCACTCGCCGACGTACCGCGCGAGGTACCCCTGCTCGACGGTGACCCCGAACTCGCCCCGGGCCGACAGCAGCGGGTCGGCCGGGCGCAGCACCGAGCCGCTCGGGTGCATCGACTTCGTCTCGAGCGTGCGCGCGACCAGCACCACCCGGGTGAACCGCGACAGGCGCACGGTGGGTGCGAGCACCAGCCGCTGGCGCGCGCGCCACGGGTCGCCGTCGTACCGGCCCATGAACCCGAGGAAGTACCCGTCCATCTCGAGCTCGATCCCGGCGGCCGAGTCGGGCTCGGGCCGGGCGTCGTCGCGCGCGGACGGCACACACCACGGGTGGGCGCCGATCGGGCGCTCGGGGTCGACCGCGGCGTGCAGCACCACGTCGCGCACGCCGAGCCGCGCGCCGGGGCGGGTCTGGCCGCCGACGGTCAACCGGGCGACGCCGCGGCCGGTCCCCTCCCCCACGTCGACCTCGACCAGCGCGCCGTCGACCAGCAGGAACAGCCGACCGTCGTCGCCGCGGGCGAACCCGAGCCGCCCCTCGGTGCGGTCGAGGTGGAACGCGCGCTCGTGCCGCCGGCCGTCCTGGTCGACGATCCGCACGGTGTGGTGGTCGAGCAGCCACAGCTCGAGCGACCGCCCGTCGGCCCACCGCAGGTCGAACAGCGCGGTCGCGACCTCGTCGCCGCGGGGGCGGAACGTGCCCTCGAGGGTGAACGCGTCGGGCAGCTCGAGGTCGGTGACGATGAACGCCGCCTCCCCCTCGAGGTGCGCGAACACCGACGTGGGCGGCACCACCCCGTTGGTGAGCTCCCACGCGACGCCGTGCGCCGGGCTCGCCGGGTTCGTGCCGCGCACGTCGCGGCCGTCCTGCGCGAGCAACCACCGGTCGACGACCGAGCCCGGGAGCGGGTCACACCGCCCCTCCGGCACCGCCGCCGCCGCCACCCCGAGCCAGCCGATCACGACAACCGCTCCACCGCCGACGCGAGCTCGTGCCGCCACGCCCCGGACGGGCGCCACACCCGGCGCACCGGCGGACCGTCCGGGAACGGGTCGGGGTGCCACGACACGACCCTCGCCTCCCCGCCCGACAGCTCGACCGCCCACAGCAGGCCCTCGAACCGGCCGGCGGCGCCCGAGTTCAGGTACCACTCGCACGGCACCCCGCTCGCGTCGAGCGCGCCGTACCGCGGCTCGTGGGTGTGGCCGAGCACGAGGTGCGGCGGGGTGGTGCCGAGCGCGCCCGGCAGCCCGCCGCACAACTTCAGCTCCTCGGTGTGGCGGAACTTGAACCACGTGCTGCCGAGCGCCACCGCCGAGTACACGTCGTCGACGCTGTCTCCGCCGACCTCTCCCTCGCCGAAGTAATCCCACGCGATCGGGTGCCCGAACGCGTTCTCCCAGAAGTCCGGGCCGAGCGCGGTGCGCCGCCACAGCCGCCGGCGCGCGTCGGCGGTCGCCGGGTACGAGAACCCCTCGCGCGCCTCGTTCTCGAGGTCCTGCTCGCGGGTGGGGGTGCCCGACACGAGCAGGTTCCGGAACGGCGCGCCCTCCGCCCACCGCCGGCTCTCCGCCCACGGCCACACCCGGTCGCCGCCCTGGTAGAACGTGCCCAGGCACTCGCTGATCGTCTCGCCGAGGCGCGGCGCGTTCAGCGGCGAGCTCACGTAGTCGAACTGGTGGCCGTGCAGGATCACCGAGCGCCAGTTGGTGGTCGACGCGCGCGCCACCAGCAGCGAGCAGAACACGTCGTCGCCGAAGTACGGCAGCCCGCTGATCCGGCGCGCGATCTCCACCGCCTCGGCCCAGAACGGCGCCACCTGGTAGTCGTGGTTCCCGCCGACCCGCACGAGCCGCCCCTGCGCGGCGAGCCGGCCGAGCGCGGCGTAGTACTCGCGGTTCTCGGGGTCGGCCAGGATGTCGGCGAGCAGCCCCGCGCGGAACGTGCGCCGGTGGGCGTCGAGGTCGGCGAGGATCTGCTCGACCGGCGCGCCGTCGCGGTGGTCCTGCTGGATCAGCCGGTTGCGCGCCGCGAACTCGCCCGGGTGCAGCGCGGTGTCGAACACCACCAGGTCCTCGGCGTCGCCGTTCTCGACCACCGTGTACCCGGCGGTGTCGTACTGGCCGAGCACCGACACGTACATCCGCCGGTTCGCGTGCTGGAAGTGGGCCCCGTTGGTGCCGGAGAACACGTTGTGGCGGTGCGCGCCGAGCGTGAGGTGGTGGTCGGAGAACACCACCAGGTCGGGCGGCCCGTCGACGAACTTCGCGCCGGCGGCGTCGGGGTGGCGCAGCGGACCCGGCAGCACGGCCTCGGCCCGGTCGCGGATCAGGGCCCCGAGCTCGGTGATCGCGCGCTCCACCACCCCGGTGAGGTGCGCCCCGCGCCGGACGTCGGGCGGGAGCAGGTCGTCGTAGATCGCGAACGCTTGCCGGAAGTCGGCCCGCTCGTCCGGGTGCAGCCCGTACTGGAGCGCCGTGCCTTGCACGAACCCCCGTTGGAGCCACGCTCCCGGCGACAACCCCAGCGCGAGCGAGCCTTCGAGGAACCGCCGTCGATGCATCGCCCGGAGCATAGAGCACGCGGGCCTCGGGCGGGCCAGCCCGGGAGACGAAACCGCGCGGACACCGATGTAGGGCGGCTGTAGGGTGTGTCGCACGTTCGTGCCCGGTACGGTGGCTACAGAACGGAGGACACATGGGAACCCCTGCCCCGAACCGGCTCGCGCGTCCGACCTTGGTCGCCGACGCCGAGTGGGTGTCGCTCGCGGGCGCTCGCCTGCTCGACGACCTGCCGCTGCACGAGCTCAAGCAGGCGGGGGCGGCGGTGATCCGCGCCGAGGGGGCGTGGGAGCGGATCCGCGCGTGGCGGTCGGTCGGGATCGCGATCGGCGTGGTGGTGGTCGGCGAGGACGCGCCCGAGGACCGGCCGCGGCTCGAGCCGGTCGCGCTGCTGCGCCGGGTCGACGCGGACGGCCTGGCGGAGGCGCTCGAGCGGCTGCAGGT
>JBEBJC010000389.1:0-7365 GCA_040080105.1 Myxococcota bacterium | reverse complement strand
GCTCGCCGCCGCTCACCAACACCTCGGAGTGGCCTCCGGCGGGCCCGATCACGTTCACCGCGTCGAGCGCCATCTGCACCGGGGTGATCGAGTCGGCCCACGAGCCGTCGCCGAGCGCGCCGCCCTTGCCGCTGCCGTACCCCCACACGGTGTGCTCGGTGGTCAACGCCAGGCCGTGGCAGGTGCCGCCCGCGAGGTCGAGCACCGGCGCGGGGACCCCCAGGGGCACCGGGAGAGGATCGCCCAGCCCGCCGTCGGGGACACACTCGACCCACCGCTTGGTCCGGATGTCGTCGCCCCACCGGTACACCGAGTAGTCCCACACCGTGGCCATCGACAGCCACCCGCCGGCCGCGAGGTCGGTCGCGGCCAGCGACTCCCCGGTGTCGGGGTCCACGATCTTCACTTGTTCGGGCGGGTGGGGCGGCGCTCCGCTCGGATCGACCGAGCCGGTGCCGAGCTGACCGGCGTCGTTGGCACCGAACGTGAACACTTCTCCCTTCGAGGTCAACACCATCGAGTGTCCCCACCCGGCAGAGATGCCGACGGCGTCGTCGTCCTCGAACACCACCGGAGTCGGCTTCGACACCCAGAAGCTCGCGCCCCAGTAGCCGAGCTCCGCGGACTCGACGTGGCCCCACGCGAGCACCGTCCCGTCGGACTGCAGCGCGAGCACGTGGTACTGGCCGGCGGCGATCGCGACCACGTCGCGCAGGTCGGGGACCTGCACCGGGATCGGGCTGTCGCCCGCGCGGGTGCCGTCGCCGAACGCGCCGTCCCAGTTGCTGCCCCACACCCACACCGTGCCGTCGTGGCGCAATGCGACGCTGAGCTCGTTGCCGACGGCCACCTGCTTCACCTGGTCGAGCTGGACCTTGACCGGCCGGGTAGAGTCGAACGTCGTGCCGTCGCCGAGCTGGCCGATTCGGTTGTGTCCCCAGCTCCACACCGAGCCGTCGTCGAGCAGCGCGAGGGTGTGGTCGAGCCCGCCGGCGATCCCGACCGCGCGGCCGAACCCGATCGACACCGGCTTGCCGTAGTCGCTGGTCGTCCCGTCGCCGATCTGGCCGAACCCGTTGCCGCCGGTGCCCCACACGTCTGTGCCGGGGGAGGGGGCCACCACCAGGAAGCTGACCGGGCCGGCGGACAGGATCGCCGCGTCGTCCAGGTGCAGCACGCGCTCCGGCGTGGTGACGACGTGCGCGGGGTCGGTGAGCCCGGTGCCCGTCCCGCACATCCCGTACCCGCACGCTCCCCACGCGACGAGGTCACCCGCCGCGTCGAGCGCCATCCCGCCAGCGCCCCCCATCTCCACGTCGAGCGAGCCGGTGAGCGCGAACAGCGGGATCGGGATCGACACCGGCACGGTGCCCGACACCGACGGGAGCTGCCCGGCGTCGTTCGAGCCACACCCGAGCACGCTGCCATTGGCTGTGGACAACAGCGTGTTCTGTGGACCCACGTCGATGTCCGACACGTCCTTGACCGCCCCGCCCCACCAGTCCGAGATGCGGTCCGGCACGGCGGACCACGCGTTTACCGAGGTGGGGATGCCGACGCGGCCGAGCTCTCCGTGCCAGTTGCCGCCCCACGACGCCGCGGTCCCGTCGGCCAGCAGCACCACGAAGTGGGACTCGCCCCCTTCGATCGCGACCGCGGCCTCGGGCAGGGCCTGGGTGGGCATCGGCGTGGCGGACGGGCTGGCCGAAGCCGCCGAGCCGTCGCCGAGCTCCTGGTCGTCGTCGCCCCCCCAGGTCCACACCGTCCCGTCGGTCAGGATCGCCGCCGACGCCTCGCCGGGGGCGGCGATCGCGACCGCCGGCAGAGGGAGTCCCACCACCACATTCGGCGCCCCGATCCCGCCGATCGACCCGGTGCCGAGCTGTCCGGAGTCGTTGGCGCCCCACGCCCACACCTCTCCGCTCGCGGTGAGCGCGAGGTCGTGGCCCCCTCCCGCGGCCACCGCGGTCACGTCCCGCGGCCCCGCGACCTCGTGTGGGATCGCCACCAGATCGCCGGTCCACCCGCCGCCACCGACGAACCCTCCCTGGCCGAACGAGTTGTCGCCCCACGCGAGCACCGTGCCGTCGTCGCGCGCCGCGACCGCGTGCCCGTACGCGTGGTACGGGCCCTGGTCCACCGCCACCACGGTCCCGCGCAGGTTCGGCAGCGGCTGCGCCCAGGTGCGGTACTGCCAGGCGACCGGCCAGGTCACGCCGTATACGTTGTCTCCCCACCCGAACAGGGCGGTCCGGTTGTCGGCGGCGTGGGCGACCGCGAGCAGGACGAGCATCGACATTCGTTCCCTCCGCCAAGGAACGTGTCCGAGGGCGTGTTCGCCGGTGTACCAGTCGGTACCAGCGGCCGCGCACCCGCTGCTCGGGCGGGCTCACGGCAGCCGGGGGGGCTCAGTACGCCCGGGCGAAGATCGCCCACTCCCGCGCCGGCTTGCCGGTGAGCGGGCAGGTCAGCCCGTCGACCGAAGCCGCGTCGAGCGGGTGGCACCGCAGCGTGGCGCGGGTCTGCTCCTTCACCCGGTCCTCGTCCGCGTCGTCACCGCCCCACGGGATCCGGTAGAACCCCGGCTGCGACTCGATCTTCTCGGTGAACTCGTCCCACGAGGCCACGGTGTAGGTGCGCTCGTCGCGGAGCTTGCGCGCGCGCTCGAGCAGGTCGGCCTGCATCTGCTCGAGCACCTGCGCCACCACCCCGGCCGCGCCCTCGAACGGTACGGCGAACTTGTCGCCCCCGGTCCGGCGCTTCGCGAACGCCTGGCCCTTCGCCACGTCGCGCGGGCCGACCTCGAGCCGCAGGGGCACGCCCTTCTGCTCCCACTCGAAGTACTTCGCGCCGGGGCGGAGGTTGTCCCGATCGTCGACCTTGACCCGGAACTTGCCCTTGAGCTCGGCATGCAGCCGATCGACCGCCGCGAGCACCGTGGCGCGCTCCTCGTTCTTGTACACCGGGACGATCACGACCTGCACCGGGGCGGCGCGGGGCGGCAACACCAGGCCCTCGTCGTCGGAGTGGGTCATCACCAGCGCGCCGATCAGCCGCGTGCTCACGCCCCACGAGGTCGCCCACACGAAGTCGCGGGTGCCAGCCTCGGACTGGAACGTCACGTCGAACGCCTTGGCGAAGTTCTGCCCGAGGAAGTGGCTGGTGCCCGCCTGGAGCGCCCACCCGTTCTGCATCATCGCCTCGATCGTGAACGTGTCGACCGCGCCGGCGAACCGCTCGCGCGCGCTCTTCCGACCCGGCACCACCGGGACCGCGAGGAACTCCTCGCAGAACGAGGTGTACACCCCGAGCATCTTCTGGGTCTCGGCCACCGCTTCGTCCGACGACGCGTGCGCGGTGTGGCCTTCCTGCCACAGGAACTCGGCGGTGCGCAGGAACGGGCGGGTCTTCATCTCCCACCGCACCACGTTGGCCCACTGGTTGATCAGCAGCGGCAGGTCGCGCCACGAGTCGATCCACCTGCCGTACATGTGCCAGATGATCGTCTCGGACGTGGGGCGCACCACCAGCGGCTCCTCGAGCACCGACTCGGGATCGGCTTCGACCCCGCCGCCGGCCTTCGCCCGCAGCCGGTGGTGGGTGACGACCGCGCACTCCTTCGCGAACCCCTCGACGTGCTCCGCCTCCTTCGACAGGAACGACACCGGGATGAACAGCGGGAAGTACGCGTTGACGTGCCCGGTGTCCTTGAACCGCCCGTCGAGCTCGCGCTGGATCCCCTCCCAGATCGCGTAGCCGTGCGGGCGGAGCACCTTGCAGCCGCGCACCGGCGAGTCGTCGACCAGGCTGCCTCGCTCGATCACGTCGAGGTACCACTGGCTGTAGTCCGTCGCGCGCGGCGTGATGCCCTGCTGCTCCGCCATCCCGTCCTCCGTAGTGCGGTCGACTAACTCGGCGGGGCCTCGGCGCGAACGGGGGGGCGACCCGGGCGGTGTTATCAAGTGCCGATGGCCGAGCCCGCGAACCCGTCGATCCAGGTCGTCGACCTGCCTCGCATCAACGAAATCTCCCTGGTCCTGGCCCGGAACGGGTTCGGGCACATGCTGAACGTGATCGGCATGGCCGCGGTGCTGCCCGCGGGCACCGACAAGTCGACCGGCCCGTTCGCGCGCCGGCTGCGCCAGGTGCTGATCGATCTCGGGCCCACGTTCGTGAAGCTCGGGCAGGTGCTGTCGGTGCGCCCCGACATCCTGCCCAACGACGTGCTCACCGAGTTCGAGTCGCTGCAGGACCGCGTCCCGCCGATGACGATGGACGACGTGCGGTGGGTGGTGGAGCAGGAGCTGCAGCAGCCGCTCGACTCGGTGTTCGAGGAGTTCGACCCGATCCCGTTGGGTTCGGCGTCGATCGCGCAGGTGCACCGGGCGAAGCTGCACGGCGGGCAGCAGGTCGCGGTCAAGCTGCAGCGCCGCGGGATCGAGCGCACGATCCGGTCGGACATCTCGATCTTGTACTCCCTCGCGAACCTGGCCGAGGGGCGGATCTCACTGCCCGGCCTCCACACGCCGCGGGCGATCGTGCGCGAGTTCGACCAGGCGATCAGCCAAGAGCTCGACTTCCTGCAGGAGCTGCGCAACGCCGAGCGAATGGCGAACCACCTGGACGCGGTGAAGATCGACATCGCGGTGCCCAAGGTGTTCCCGAAGTGGTCGACCCGGCGGATGTTGCTGATGGAGCTCGTCGAGGGAGACTCGCTGCACCAGAAGATCACCGAGCTCGAGCCCGGCGGGGTCGAGGCGAAGCGGGTGGCCCACGCGATCATGGAGGCCACCTACCGGATGGTGTTCGAGTTCGGGTTCTTCCACGGCGACCCGCACCCGGGCAACCTGGTGGTCCGGCGCGACGGCAAGCTCGTGTACCTCGACTTCGGGGTGGTGGGCACGCTCACCGGGGCGATGCAGGAGACCATCATCAACGCGTTCACCTCGATGGTGTTCCGCGACGCGCAGACCCTCGCGATGACGATCTACCGCGCAGGCGCCACCCAGGGCCGGGTCGACATCAAGGCGTTCGTGGAAGAGCTCGAGCGCAAGATGCAGCACTACTACGGCGCCTCACTCGACGAACTGGCGAACCCGACCACCTTCATGGAGGTGGTCGAGATGTGCACCCGGTTCCAGATCGGGCTGCCACCCGAGTTCGCGGTGCTGTCACGCGCGATCACGTTGGTCGAAGGGGAGATCCGAGCGCTGCTGCCCGGGATCGACATCGTGGAGGAGGTCAAGCCGTACGCCCAGCGCCTGATGGCGCGCCGGTTCAGCCCGGAGCGGGTCGCCCACGACGCGGCGCGGATGATGATCCAGGCCCAGGGGCACTTCCGCGACCTGCCGACCCAGGTGAACCAGCTGCTGATGGACCTGCAGGGCGGCAACATCCAGCTCGTGAGCGTCGATCCCGACGCCGGGCGGCTGCGGGAGGAGATCCGGATGGCGGTGCTCCGGCTGTCGCTCGCGGCGGCGGCGAGCACGTTCACCATGGGATCGCTGCTGTTCATGGCCGCGTGGTCGCCGACCCCGTTCGGCATCCCGCTGTTCGGTTTGCTCGGGTCGGTGTCGTTGTTCGCCGGGGTCGGCCTGTTCGGCGCGCTCGGCATCCACGTGTTCTTCGCGAGGTTCCTCGCGTTGTCGTACTGGCAGCGCCTGATCTGGGGCGTGTTCCGGTTCCTGCGGTGGCGGCGGTAGCGAATCACGCGCGGCCTTGTTCCCTCGGGCCGCCGTTGTGGTACTGTCGCCGCGTCGTCCCATGTGGCGGAGGTGGGCCCGGTGTCGACCAAGCTCGAGTTCTCCCGCGGCGAAATCGTCGCCGAAAAGTACGAGGTCGTCGATCTGCTCGACGAGAGTCCCCTGGGGATCACGTACCGAACCAAGCACATCAAGACGGCGAAGTACGTCCGGCTGTTGCTGCTGCGACCCCGCGTCGCGGGGCGCGAGCAGAAGGACGCGTTGGTCGAGGCCTACAAGAAGGCGAAGGCGCTGAACCACCCCCAGCTGGTCAAGGTGGGGGAGCTCGGTGAGCACGACGGTGTCGCGTACCTGACGTACGAGGACTTCGAGGGCACCACGCTGCGCGAGCTGCTCCAGGAGTACCGGATCAACGGCAAGCCGTTCACCCTGCAGGAGGCGGCGCAGATCACGAAGCAGGTGCTCGACGGCCTCGACGCGATGCACCAGGCCGGCCTGGTGATGCGCGCTCTCCGCCCCGAGTACGTGCTGATCAACGTCCGGTACACGGGTCCGCGCAAGCAGACCTTCGTGGCGCAGATCAAGCTCGTGGGCGCCGCGTTCTGGGATCTGATCCCGGTGGCGACCCTCACCGAGGACGAGTTCACCCGCGGCGAGGCGCAGTACATCGCGCCCGAGCTGAAGAGCCTCGAGCCCGAGGCCACCCCGCGGTCCGACGTGTACTCGGCCGGCGTCATCTACTACGAGATCCTGGTGGGCACGGCCCCAGTGGGCAGCTACCAACAGCCGAAGGTGCGCCGCCCCGAGCTGCCCGAGCACGTGAACACCGTGGTCGAGCTCGCGCTCGCGTTGTCGCCCGACGACCGGTACCCGAGCTGCTCCGACTTCGGCACCGACCTCGAGCGCACGTTCCAAGACCCGGCGTACGCCGAGTCCGGTGTGCGTCGGCCGCTGATCACCCCGCTCGGGTGGATCCTCGCTCTCGCGCTCGTCGTGTTCATCGGGATCATCGTGTTCGCGCTCCGCCCCGACCCCGAGCAGAAGGCCGAGGTCGAGGACGCCGCGATCCGCGAGGCCGTGTTCCGCGAGCTGCAGCAGAACGCGCCCGCGCCCGACGAGTTCAAGCGGGTGTACGAGCAGCACCCGCCGAACATGATCTTCGTGCCTCAGGGCCCGTACGTGGAGGGGCGGCTCCGCAACGACCCGGCGTCGGTGTCGAGCGAGCCTCTCGCGCAGCGCAGCGAGACCCGCGGCTACCTGATCGACGTGTTCGAGTTCCCGAACCTGCCGGGCACGCCGCCGAAGTTCGAGGCCACGCTCGAGGAGGCGGAGCGGCTGTGCAGCGAGAGCGGCAAGCGCCTGTGCTCCTCGTCGGAGTGGGAGCGCGCCTGTAAGGGCCCGCGATCGCTGATCTACGCGTACGGTGACACGTACGACTCGGAGTTCTGCGGCGAGGGCCTCAAGGACTTCTACCCGTCCGGTGCGAACGACAAGTGCAAGTCCGAGTTCGGCGTGTTCGACATGTCGGGCAACTACCGGGAGTGGACCGCCACCTCGAAGAAGCCGGGCCGGTCGATCGTGAAGGGCGGCCTGCGCGGCTCCCCGGACAAGGGCACCCGGTGTGCCCACACCGAGGACGAGTCGGTGAACTACACCGACAAGA
>JBEBJC010000388.1:0-7378 GCA_040080105.1 Myxococcota bacterium | reverse complement strand
GTGGTGCCCTCCACGAAGAACCCCGCCTCGCTGAACGCCTCGACCGGTTCGCCCTCGCGCCGCGAGATGGCGACCAGCTGCCGGAACGACTCGACCGGCAGCGTGCTCGCGTACGCGGCGGGCTGGGCGTTGCTCGTCGAGCGGCCCCACGGAGCGAGCCTGGCGGGGGTGGGGCTGGTGGTGCTCGCGGGGTGGATCGCCGCGACCTGAGGCCGACGTCCGAGGTACGATACCCGTGGGAGGCGCGATGTTCTCGGCGCTGCTGGCTTGTCGGTCCCCCGAGTCCCACGACACCGCGCCGGCGCGCGCCGCCGCAGAGCGGGGCTCGACCGTCACCGTCGCGGTGTGGATGGCCGCCGACAACGACCTCGAGCGGCTGGTGCCGAACGACCTCGACGAGCTCGAAGGCGGCGCGAGCGACCGGGTGTCGATCGTGGTCCAGCTCGACCGGGTGCCGGGGTACCTCACCGCGCAGGGCGACTGGGCGGGCACGAAGCGGTTGGAGATCGTGCCCGACACCGAGCCGGGACCGGTGTCGTCGGTGGTCGAGGACCTGGGTGAGGTGAACATGGGCGACGGGGACGCGCTCGCCGAGTTCCTCACCTGGGCCGACGCCCGCCACCCGTCCGACCGGTTCGTGGTCGTGTTGTGGAACCACGGCGGCGGGTACTGGATCGCGTCCGACGACACCGACGGCGACGAGCTCGACGTGAACGACGGCGAGCTGTCGCGGGCGCTGCAGGTGGTGGTCGACCAGCGCGGCCAGAAGGTCGACGTGGTCGCGTTCGACGCGTGCAACATGGGGGAGTGGGAGGTCGCGTACGCGCTGCGGGACCAGGCGCAGGTGATGACCGCGAGCGCGGCGTGGGTCGGGAGCGCGGGCTACGCGTACGACGCCGCGTTCGCCGAGCTCCCCCTCGACGCGGACGCGCACACCCTGGGCGAGCGCCTCGTGTGGAGCGCGGGCGAGCTCAACGGCGAGCTCACCCAGGCCGCGGTGGACCTGGACGCGCTGCCCGCGTTGACCGACGCGATCGACGGCCTCGCCGGCGCGTACCTCGCGTCGCCGGGCGGAGTGGATACGTTCCTCGCCGCGCGCGACGCGGCCCAGGGGATGGACCTCACCTGGGAGCAGTTCTGGATGGACGTGGGCGAGATCGGGCGCGCGTCGGCCGAGCTCGACCCGGCGCTGGCTCCACACGCCGACGCGATCGACCAGGCGCTCGAAGCGGTGGTGTTCGCTCGGTACACCCAGCCGGCGGTGGCGTTCGCGTCGGGGCTCACGCTGTTCAGCGACACCTCGAACCCGCGCTGGCTCGACAAGTACCGCGGCGGTCCGTGGGCCGACACCCGGTGGGACGACTGGCTCGACCAGGTGAGCGCGGCGCCGTAGGGCGTGAGGTGAGGTGTCGCGGGGGGTGAGGGCCGGGGGTTCCAGTGCCCCGGAATGACCGCTACCGTTGCTTCCTTTCGGACCTGGCGGGGTTCTCGGGTCCCGGTCTCCGGTCCCCGACCCTCACCACCCGCGACTCCTGGCTCCTATCCCGGCGCGCGCCGGGATCAACCGGCGCGCCGCTATTCGCGGTAGAACAGGAACCACGACGCCCCGCCGCCCGCGCCGCACTTCTCCATCCCGTTGTCCGCGCCCCAGTCGGTCCCGTCGCCCGGGTCTCCGTCCATCCCGCGATCGTCGAAGTCGACCGTGAACGAGTCGGTGTCGCCGCACGCGTCCTCGCCCTCGAGGTACCCGGCGTTCCATTGGTCGCCCGCGGCCAGCGTCTCGCCGGTCAGGTTGTTCGTGCGGGCCGGCGGGACCGGGTCGTCGCCCACGCCGTCCATCTCGTTGAAGCAGGTGGACGCGTCCTGGGTCGACGCGGTCACGTCCGAGTACCAGGTGTTGGCGTACACCGACAGGTCCACCGCGAACGCGAGATCGAGCGCGTTCACCTTACACGCGAACCGCACGTCGCCCGTGCCGCCGAACCCCCGCATCCCGTCCCAGATGCCGGTGTGCGATCCGCCGGGGAACAGGGTGGCGAGGTCCGCGTACGGGGTCGCGCTCGCCTTGTCCTGCAGCGCCTTGTTCTTCGTGCTCGCCACGAGGGTCCACCCGCCACCGTCGGTGGACATGTCGCACCACACCGGCACCACCTCGCCCTGCTCGGGCTCCACGTCGTACACCCCGTCGAGTGAGGCCGGCTCGGCGTCGAGCCACGCCTGGCAGCTGGCGCACTGATCGCGGGTGTTGCAGTCCTGATCGACGCCGTCGGCGCACACCTCGGGCGCCTCCGGGTGCACCGACGCCACCGCGTCGTTGCAGTCGGTCGGGCCCGCCTCGGCCGGCACCAGCCCGCCGCCCGGGTTGGCGCACTGGTTCACCACCACCGTGCCGACCCACCCGTCTCCGTCCACGTCGTCGAGCCAGTCCTGCACCACGTGCACCGTCGCGTCGGTGTCGTCGCAGTCGGTCCCGTCGGTGATCTCGCCCGGCAGGGCCTTACACGTGTACCAAACCGTGGCGGCGTCGCCGAAGGAGTCGCCGTCGGTGTCGAGGTAGTACGAGCGCTGATCCTCGGGGTCGATCGAGTCGTCTTCGTCGTCCCGGAGCGTGTCGCAGTCGTTGTCCTGCTGGTCGCAGATCTCGGGCGCCCCGGGGTTGACCGTGGGGTCGGTGTCGTCGCAGTCGGTCCCGTCCGACACGCCGCCGTACGGCGGGACACAGGTGTCGACGAACTTGTTCTCGTGGCCGTACCCGTCGAGATCCTCGTCGAGGTAGTACCGGGTCTGGCTGGTGATGTCGACGCTGCCGTCGAGGTCGTCCTCCGACCCGTCGCAGTCGTCGTCGATCCCTTCGTTGCAGATCTCGCGCACGCCCGGGTTGATGTCGGCTTGCTTGTCGTTGCAGTCGCCCGAGGTCGAGATGTACCCGGCGGGGGCGGTGCACGCGGTGATCTTGTCGTTCGAGTCGTCGCTGCCGTACCCGTCGCCGTCCTCGTCGAGGTAGTACGGGAGCTTCGGCTGGCCCTCGTCGACCGCGCCGTCGCAGTCGTTGTCGAGGTCGTCGCACACGTCCTCGGCGCCCGGGTTCACCTCGGCCCGGGTGTCGTCGCAGTCGACGGTGTTGGTGGCCTCGTTCGGGCCGGGGGTGCAGACGTAGCCGATCGGCTCGTCGGTCCCGAAGCCGTCGCCGTCGCCGTCGGCCCACACGAACACCTGCTCGAACTCGGTGCACACGGGCGGATCACCCCCGGAGCACCCGGTGAGGGCGAGACCGGCGACCAGCGTTCCGATACCGACGACGTGCTTGTTCATGTGCTCACCGCGTGATGGGGACCAGGCGACCCCCGAAGGGTTCGACTACCACACCCTTTGCCCGCTCACAACAACCGCCGTGCCTTGACTTCCAGATATCGATGCAAAAGGCCGGGAGTCAGCCCCGAAGGAGACGAATCAACCACCAATACCCCGCGCTTGCGCAGGGAGGCGAGCTCGCGCTCGCGCCACCCCACGAGCTCCGCCGCCGCCGCGCGCACGTAGGCGGCGTGGTCCCCCTGCGCGGGGCTCGCGACCAACGCGTCGATCTCGGTGTCCCGGAGCTGCGCCGACACTGCGAGGTGGCGGGAGGACAGGCCGCGCACCAGCGCGGAGGCGAGCTCGCCGTTGACCTGATCGACCACCGCCGTGAGCAACACCACCATGCTCCGGCGGCGCACGTGGTGGGACAGGTGCCGGAACGCGAGCGCGTAGTCCGGCTCGTCGAGGGTGGGCTCGAGGTCGTAGGTGGCGCGGATCAGGCGGCCCGAGTGCCTGCCGCCCGCCTTCGGCGGCAGCCACACCCGGATCTGCCGGTCGAACGCGAGCAGCCCGACCCGATCTCCGTGGCGGAGCGCCACCTGCCCGAGCAGGATCGCGGCGTTCAGCGCGTGATCGAACGCGGTCAGGCCGTCGTACCGCTCGCTCATCATCCGCCCGCAGTCCAGCAGGAAGATGAGGTTCTGGTTCGACTCCTGGCCGAACTCCCGGGTCACGAACTCGCGCTTGCGGGCGGTGGCCTTCCAGTCGATGTGCCGGTACGGGTCCCCGGGGACGTACGGGCGGAGGCGCTGGAACTCGTTCTCGCCGCCGGGCCGCCGGCGCGCGCGGTGGGGCGCCCGCTCCTCCGACAGCCTCCCGCGCAGCCCGGTCTCGCGCAGCCGGGCGAAGTCCGGGTACACCCGCGCGACCGAGTCGATCTGGTACGCGTGTTGGGCCTCCCACAGGCCGAGCGGCGATCGGAACCGGACCACCACGTCGCCGAACACGTGCCGTCCGCGCCGCTCCACCGTGAGCTCGTACGGGTGGGACAGCTCGTCCCCCGAGGCCAGGTGGCCGTGCACGGGCAACCCGACGGTGGCGCCCGGGGCGTCGTCGGTGGCCCGCAGCGCGAGCGCCCGCCGGCCGAGGTTCCGGATCCGCAGCCCGACCACGAACGAGCGGCCGACCGCCTGCACCGGGGCGACGGTCCGCCCGACCTCGAGCTTGCCGGTGGCGACGGTCAGATCGAACAGAGCGACCCCCGCCAGCACCAGGTCGAGCGCGATCACCGGCGCGGTGAGCCACGGCACGAACACCGCGGCGACCGACAGCGCGAGCGGGGCCAGCGTCAGCCCCGCCAGCGCCGCGGTCGGGACCATCCACCACCGCGAGATCCACGTGCCGAGTCGGCGGGCGCCGACGACCTCGGGGCTCACCGGGCGCGGGCCGCCGCCAGGCCTTCGGGCACCGGCACGTCCGCGAGGATCCTCACCACCACGTCGTCGGGCCGGATGCCCTCCAGCTCGGCGTCGGGCTGCATCAGGAACCGGTGGCGCAGGACCGGTCCGGCGAGCTCCTTCACGTCGTCCGGGACCACGTACGACCGCCCCTCGGCCGCCGCGACCACCTGGCTGCACAGCAGGAGGGAGATCGACGCCCGCGGCGAGGCGCCGAGGTCCACCGCCGGATCGGCGCGGGTGCGCCCGACCAGGGTCACGATGTAGTCCACCACCGCCGGATCGACCCGGACCCGGCGCGCGACCCGCTTCATCCGCGCGATGTCCTCGCCGTCGAACACGGTGCGCAGCCCGTCGCCCGACGGGGTGTCCGAGGTGCGCCCGACCGCCAGCCCGGAGGGATCGAACCCGCCGAGGTAGTGCTGCAGCAGGGCGACCTCCACCTCCTTCGGCGGGTGGTCGATCAGCACCTTCACCAGGAACCGGTCGAGCTGGGCCTCGGGCAGCGGGTAGGTGCCCTCCGACTCCACCGGGTTCTGGGTCGCGATGGTGAAGAACGGCTCGGGCAGCCGCCGGGTCTCCCCGTCGATCGTGACCTGGTGGTCGCTCATCGCCTCGAGCAACGCGGCCTGGGTCTTCGCGGGGGCGCGGTTGATCTCGTCGGCCAGCAGCACCTGGGTGAACACCGGCCCCGGGCGGAACACGAACGCCTCCTCCGCCTGGGAGAACACGTTGCCGCCCACCACGTCGGACGGCATCAGGTCGGGGGTGAACTGGATCCGCTTGAACGTGACCCCGAGCACGCGCGACAGCGAGCGCGCGAGCAGCGTCTTGCCGATCCCCGGCGGGCCCTCGAGCAACACGTGGCCGCCGGCGAACAGCGCCACCAGCACCGACCGCACCGCCTCGTTCTGGCCGAGCAGCACCCGGCCGATCTCGGCCTCGGCCTCCCGGAACGACTCGGAGAACCGATCGATCTCGGCGTCGGTCGGGTGGACCCCGTCGCTCAGATGGGCGCCTTGCACGTGACCCTCCACAGCTCCTCCATCCGCGCCAGGTCGTCGGCGCCCCGGGGCGGCGGCGACGCGGCGGCGGCTTCGATCGTCTCCGCCCACGCCCGCGCGTCGGCCGGCGTGTAACCCGCTCGCTGGGCAGCGAGCTCCAACCCCGAACGCCCGAGGCGGCCGAGCCACAGCGACGCGAGCTGGTGCAACGCCCAGCCGGAGTCCTTGCGGTGGTGGTACCGGGTGCCCAACGCGGTCACGTGCTCGGCGAACCGCTGGCGCCCTTCGTCCGGAGGATCGCGCCGCGGCCCGAACACGTAGCCGGCGCGCGCCCCGGCGAGCAGGAACGTGACCACCAGCTGGACCACGAACAGCAGCAGACCGGACTGCGCCAGCGCCTGCAGCGGGGTGGTCGTGGCGTCGCCGCTGTCCTGGCTGACCGACACCGAGGTGGCGAACTGCACCACCGCAGGGGTGGCGACCGGCCACCCCTCGAGCGACTGGCCGAGGTACACGAGCTCGCCGAGGAACCGCTCGTTGTCGGGGTGCACGAGCGAGCCGTTGCGCAGCAACACCGGATCGGCGATCGCCACGATCACGCCCGCGCCGCGGTCGAGCACCACCGCCACCTGCCCCTCCACCCCGTCGCCGACCACCCAGTCGACCAGGGGCCGGCCCGCGCCCCCGGTGTACACCGCCGGCGGGTTCGGGAACCGCGGCGCGGGGAGGCCGGCGCGGGCGAAGTCGATCCGCACCACGGCGGTCCCCGTGGGCGCGCCCGTGCCCCACGCGCCCGGGTCGACGACGACCGCAGCCTCGGGGTCGTCTCCGGCCACCGACGACAAGTCTCCGAACACCACCATCACGCCGCCGGCGTCGACCCACGACACCGCCGCCGCCCACGCGTCTGCCGACGGGGTGACGCTCGACAGGTCGAGCACCAGCACGTCGGTGCCCTCGCCGAGGGCCTGCAACGTGCGCAGCCGCCAGCCGGCGTCGTAGCCGTACTGCTCGAACAGGGGCAGCAGCGCCGCGTCGCCGAACGGGTTGTACGCGTGGTAGTCCTGCGCCCGCGCCGGCGGGGCGAGCGCGACCAACAGCGCGACCGCGAGCGCGCCGAGCAGCCGCTGGGCCGCCTCGACCGCAGCCGAGGCGGTGGTCGCGTCCGCCCCCCGCGCGCCGTACCGCACCCGCTCCGCCAACGACACGACCTGGCGCAGCTCCCCGTGCAGCCGCGGGTCTCCCGCCAGCCGGCGCACGTACTCCCGATCGGTGCGCGACCGCTGCAGCAGGAGCTTGCCGACCTCCCCCAGGCGGCGGAGGGCGGCGCCGCGGGACAACAGCACCGCGTCGGCCCACCGCCCCTCGGCCAACGCCGCGCGGGCGCCGTCGAGCAGGTCGCCGCTCGGTCCGACGGGGATCGACTCGTCGACCACCCGGGTCGGCTCCACCACCACCCGCGCCACCTTCGGGCGCGGCCGCCAGCCCCCGACCGTGGCCCAGATCAGCCGCAACACCACCAGCACGATCGCGGCGACCACGAACGCGGCGAACCACCGCAGCCCGGCGTCGAGCCCGCCGCCCGCTGCGCAGCTCGACGGGGCAGAGGGCGTACAGCCAGGG
>JBEBJC010000387.1:0-7380 GCA_040080105.1 Myxococcota bacterium | reverse complement strand
CACCCGTCGCGGTCGGTGACCACCGCCGACGGGTCCGAGATCCCGATCGAGCTGTTCCGCACCGGGATGGGCACCCGCAACACCACCGCACCGGTCGAGATGCGCGGGTCGTCCACGGTGGAGACGGCCGAGTTCACCATCGCGAGCCCGCGCCGGTTCGAGGTGGTCGGGCGGTGCGGCACCACCGGCTCCCGGGTGAAGCTCACGATGTCGCGCAGCGCCGACGGGAAATGGAGTGGGCAAGGCGGGTTCTGATCGGCTACGTTGGCCGCCATGAACACTGTGTCTCGGTTGTCGCTGGTCTGTCTCGCCGTCGCCGGCTGCGCCAAGGAGCGCGAGCCCGCCCCCACCGAGATGGTCGACCTGGTGCGGTTCGTGTTCGAGCACTTCGAGGAAGACGAACTGTTGCCCGAGGCGGTCGACAACCTCGACGCGTGGCTCCAGGTGAACGTCGACTCGGAGGAGTCGAAGGACGGGTTCCGCCTCCAGCCGCTCGAGCCGGCCGACGTGGCCGGGGTCGACCACCCCGACGTGCCGCTGACCGACCTGATCGGCGCGTGTGGTGGGGCTCGCAGCCCGTTCCCGCTCGACCGCCACGCGACCCACATGGTGCTGGCCGACCAGGTGTTCTCGAACCCCGGCACGTACGACGAGTACTACCGGGCGGTCGAAGGGGACGACGACGCGTTCCTCGACGGGACCGGCGTGATCCGCACCGCGAACGACGTGACCACCACCACCCTGGGGATCACGGTGTCGTACGTGCTGCTCAAGGACTACAAGTGGGTCGAGGGCGAGACCTCGCGCGCGGTGGTCGCCCGCAGCTGGAGCGAGAAGCCGTACTGCAACGACGCCGGCGGCACGTGCCTGCAGCAGACCTACTCGGTCGACATCTTCTTCGACGGCGGCGCGACCGAGACCGGGCGGATGACCGCCGCGTGGAACCAGCTCGACTCTTCGCTCCCGCTCGGGGAAGACACGCTCGTGGCCACGCTCGCGATCGGGATCCAGAACGTGTTCAAGTACACCGACGAGTTCCTCGCCGGGGAGTAGCCCGGGGTCGCCGCGCCTCGATACAGGGCCTGATGCGGATCCTGCGACAGCTGGCGGATGACGGCCTCGAAGACCTCGGCGTGATCGAGCTCGGAGGCACGGTGGTGCTCGGATGTCCGAGCCTGCTCCTGGCTCCGGCCGGGGCGGGCCAGTGGTACGGCTCCGGGGTGCGCGCCGGGCGGTGGCACCTGCTCGGGCGGCCGTGGAGCGTCGACCGCGACCTGCTGGAGGAGGTGATCCTCGCGCACGAGTCGGCGCTGGGCAACTTCTACACCGCGTACGACGAAGCCACGCGGGCCGCGTCCCTCGCGCTGCCTCGCCACCGGCTGGTGATCGTCGACGGGACCGCCCGCACCGACACCGCCACCCTGCGGTCGATGGTCGAGGTCGACGACGAGGCGCTGCCGTGGGTCACCGACCGCGGCGCGGTGTTCGCGGGGATCGGCGAGCACGGGGTCCAGGTGATCGCGGCGCGCACCCGCGAGACGCTGCTGATCGCGGCGTCGTTCGGCCCGCCCCCGCCCGAGATCCCGGCGGCCGACCCGTTCACCCACGATCAGGCCACCACCGCCGACGACGACGACGTGTGACGGAGCCGGGTCCGCCCGATAGAGAGGCGAATGAAGCCGCCTCCCATCGCTCCTTCCGGGGGCTCCCGCCCCGCCGAAGTCGACCTGCCGACCTTCCTCCGCACCTTCGACCGACCCACCCGCGCGGTGGTGACGGCCGGGATGCCGTACGCGAACGGCCCGCTGCACATCGGCCACCTCGCCGGCGCTCACCTCCCCCCCGACATCTTCAGCCGGTTCTTGGGGATGGTGATCGGCCGAGAGAACGTGCTGTTCGTGTGTGGGACCGACGATCACGGCTCGACCAGCGAGGTCGCCGCGAGCCAGGCGGGCGTGCCGATCCGCACGTTCATCGACCAGATCCACGTCGGGCAGCGCGCGTCGCTCGAGCGGTACGCCATCGGGCTCGACACGTACACCGGCACCTCGCGGCCCGAGGCCTCGCCGTTCCACGTCCACCAGTCGCAGGAGCTGTTCCGCCGGCTGTACGCCAACGGGATGTTGGAGAAGCGCACGACCGAGCAGTGGTACGACCCGGTCGCGCAGCGGTTCCTGCCCGACCGGTTGGTCCGCGGCAAGTGCCCGAACCCGAAGTGCGACAACACCCAGGCGTACAGCGACGAGTGTGAGGTGTGTGGGCACCAGTACGCGCCCCGGATGCTCGGCGAGCCGCGGTCGGCGCTCACCGACGCGGTGCCCGAGATGCGCGAGACCGTCCACTGGTGGCTCGACCTGTGGAAGGTCGCCGAGGTGCTGCGGGAGTGGATCGAAGGGCGGAAGAAGGTGTGGCGCACCCCGCTGTACCAGCAGGTCCACTCGACCGTGGCGCCGGCGCTGCGGTTCGATCGCACGTCGGAGGACCGGTACAAGGAGCTCGCCTCCACCCTGCCCGCGCACAAGATGAAGTACGGGCTGAACAAGAAGCTCGTCCTGCAGTTCAACGACCGCCCCGCGCTCGAGGCCGGCCGGGCCGCGCTCGAGGCGCAGGGCATCCCGTGTGAGTGGGTCGACGACTGGGCCCACCGGTCGATCACCCGCGACGTGGCGTGGGGGCTGCCGCTGCCGGTCGACCTCGACCCGGACATGGCGGGCAAGACGCTGTACGTGTGGCCCGACTCGTTGATCGCGCCGATCTCGTTCACCCAGGTCGCGCTCGCGCAGTCCGGCCGGGACCCGGCGGACTACGTGAAGTTCTGGTGCGACCCGTCGGCGCGGGTGTACCAGTTCCTCGGCCAGGACAACGTGTACTTCTACGTCCTGATGCAGGGCGCGATGTGGCTCGGCTCGCAGGCCGACCCGATGCGCCTGCCGATCGCCGGCGAGCTCCAGCTGAGCGACGTGTTCAGCTGCTTCCACCTCCAGGTGGAGGGCGAGAAGATGAGCAAGTCGCGCGGGAACTTCTACACCGCCGACCAGCTGATGCTCGAGAAGGGCTACACCGCCGATCAGGTTCGGTACTACCTCGCGATCCTCGGGTTGCCCGAGAAGGGCAGCAACTTCGACTTCGCCGCGCTCGACGAGCGGAACCGGTTCCTCGCCGGTCCGATGAACGCGGCGTTCGAGCGCCCCCTGTCCGCGGCGCACAGCAAGTTCGGCGGGGTGGTGCCCGACGGGGTGATGCTCGAGAAGGTGGCGAGCGAGACCGACAAGATCGTGCGGCAGTACGTGCGCGCGATGCAGAAGGCCGAGTACTCGACGCTGCTGTTCGCGATCGAGAACTACGCGCGGCAGATCAACAGCCTGTTCGCGCAGTACAAGCCACACGACGACCGCCACCCCGAGGAGGCGCGGCGCAACGCGTTGTACTCGGCGTTCGCCGTGTTGAAGACGCTGATGATCATGTTGTACCCGTTCGTCCCGGGCACGATGGAGTCGCTGCGCAAAGACCTGCGGCTGCCGCCCGAGGTGTTCCGGATCGAGGAGCTCGGGACTCCGATCCCGGCCGGGCACGCGGTGGGTCCGAAGGGGAGCTACTTCCCGGCCGTCCCGGAGGTCCCGCAGGCCGACACGCCCTGACCGACCCCACCGGCCGCGCCTTCGCGGTGTACCAGGGGGTATGGCGGCGGAACATGGGAATCGAACCCACCGAACGAAGCCTCTCGGCCCGTCCCGACCGGTTTTGAAGACCGGGGCCAGCACCAGCGCGGCACGTCCCGCCGCCGGCCCCGTAACCCGGGTCGCTACGCTTCGTCCTCCGCGCGAGCCGCCCGCGGGCCGACCGAGATCGACGCGATCGGCGGCGGGAGCTCGTCCTCGAGCTGCGGAGGCACCAGGCGGACGTGGAAGTGGTGCTTGTGGTTCGGCGCGTGCCGGATGACGTTGCGCACCGACCACGACAGCCGGCGGGTCGGCGGCGGGAAGATCGCCTCGACCGAGGCCTTGTCGAGCCCCACCGTGTTCGACACGTAGTCGCGCAGCGCGTCGATCAGCGACTGGTCGAGCAGCGTGAACGCCATCTGCTCGGTGTCCATCAACGCCCGGATCAGCACCCAGTTCGCGTGGAGGTCCATCCGGGACGGCTCCACGTCGACGAACCCGCCCAGCGGCTGGCGAGCGTCGTCCATGAAGATCCCGATGTCCACGTCGATCCCGAGGTGGTGCGTGCTGTGGCCCTCCATGTGGCCGCCGCCCTTCCGGCTGATGTCGCCGATCATCAGCGGGTCGGCCAACGGGAGCTCGAGCGCCAGCCGCTCGGCGACCACCTGCAACGTGGAGACCACGTGCGCGCTCGCCCACGAGCGGTTCGGGTCCCACCGCTCGTACAGGCCGTCCTGCTTCGGCAGCTGCCAGTTCGCGATGAACCGGTACGCCGGATCGCGATCCGGACCTTCCTGCGCGTACGCACCCGCGACGAGCACCCACACCATCGCGCACCCCGCACCGACCCTCATTGTGCGGCCGCGCGGCGATCCCGTCAACCGCGCAGCTTGCGCGCGATCTCCTCCGGGCTCGCCGTGTCACCGACCCACGCGAGCGGGGCGTGCCGGCCCGCCAGGCGCTCGAACCGCCGCGGCTCGTCGCCGAAGTCGTACGACAACAACACCGGCAGGCCGTGCCCAGCCGCCCGCAGCGCCGCGAGGATGTACGTCCCCTGGTGGTCCTCCAGGTGGCGGCGGGCGCGCACCCCATCGCCGTTGAACCGCGCCACCAGCTCGCCCGGGTCGCCGAGCAGCTCGGTGGCACGGTCGAACCGCATGTCGAGGAACACCGCGTCGAACGCCGCCGACGCGAGCAGCGCCAGCGCCTCGGGGCCGCTGCCGGCGCGGGTGAAGGTGAACGTCGGGAGGAACCGGGCCAGCGACGTACCGTACTCGAACCCGTCCTCGACGATCAGCACCCGCACCGCGGGCTCACACCGACTCGACGACGTAGCCCGCCGCTCGCCCGGGGCCGTCGTGGAACTGGCTCCACTCGGCCAGCCACGCCTCCTGGTTCGACCCGATCTTGTGCCGGCGCGGCGTGCGGTTCGAGGTCGCGTCGGCGAGCCAGCCCGCCTCCTTCGCGGTGACGATCCAGTCGGAACCCACCAGGAACTTGAACGCGCCCACGATCCCGTGCTGGCCGGTCTCGGCCGACCGGTCACCGTCGGACAGCTCGAGGTACAGCGCCCGGTGCTCGGCGTAGCTCGGATCCCCCGGCCCGGGGTTGTCCTCGAGCCGGAGCCGGCGCGAGGCGCGCTCGCGCCACCGGGACAGGTCCGGGGCTTCGACCTGGCGATCCATCGCTCCGACCTCGATCATCCGCCACAGCAGGTACCTGGCCGCCGCCGGCTTGAGCTCGATCGCCGCCGACCCGTCGCGCGGGCGCAGCCGCAGGTGCCGCTCCGGCAGAGCGATCTCGGTGGCGCTCGCCTCGACCACCTCGACATAGCCGCGCCGGAGCTTGTCCCGGATCAGTCGGTCGAACTCCTGTTCGGCCGCCATGAAGTCCGACAGCTGCTTGGTCCGCGTCTTCGGGGTACCGCCGATCTTGCCGGAAGAAACGGTCAGCGAGGACCCTCTCCGCGACACTTCCCAGAACTTCGCCTGGTTCCCCTGGATGTACTCGAACCGACGCACCGTGCCCTCCCCTTCCGCGCGCCGTCCCCGTCCCTGCGCGCTCCGCTCGGACCATACCCGAACGGGGGCGCCGGGTCACGGGTGAACGGGTTCGACCGACGTCTCTCGTCCACCTGCGGGCCCGACCGTGATCGCCCCGGGGCCGGTGTGTACGGTCGCCTCGCCTGCGCGGACGATCGCGGGCGGGTGCGTGTAAACGCCCGGGGTGAGGGCCCGCAACCGGTACTGCCACGTGTGAGGTCCGGCCGGCAAACGGGCGGCGCGCAACCACAGCTCAGCGCCGACCCGCTCCCCGAGGAGGTCCGGGCTCCCCTCGCCCGGCCCCGACCACTCGAACCCGGCGGGAATCGGCTCGGACACCGCCACGTCGTCGCGCGCCGCGTCGGTGATCACCGACAGCGTGACCACGATCTCGGCGCCGACCTCGACCGGCCCGGCGCCGCCGATCCGCGACAGCGTGCGCTCGATGACCAGCCCGGGGCTCGCGGCAGGGGGAGCGGCTGGCGCGGGCTCGACATGGATCGACGCCGCGGCGTGGTCCCCGCCCGCCACCAGCTCGAGCGTGGCCCCACCGGGCTCGGCCGCGCCCACCTTCACCCGGACCGAGCCCGACCCGCGCGCGGGGACGTCGAGCTCGGCGTCGCCCACCGCGGTCACGCCGCCGGCGGCGGTCAGGTCGACCGAGAGCCGCGCGGCGCGATCCGCGGGGTTGCGGAGCTCCGCCTGCGCGAACGCCATGTCGCCCACCCGCAGCCAGCTCGGCGCGGTGAGCCGCGCCCCCGCCGAGGCTGGCCGCGCCGAGCCCGAACGCGGCGGATCCGGAGCTGACCACCGCGTAGATCCGAAGCTCGGCCGGGGGCTGCGGCACCACGAACGCGGCGGTGGCCCCGCCGTCGGGGCCGGTGCGCCCCTCGTGCCACCGCGACGAGACGCCGGGGACCGCGATGAACCCGGCGGCGCCCAGGTGGGAGCCCAGGTGGGGGCCCCCGACCGGCGCGGCGGCGGGGAGCCGCGGGTCGACGGTGGACACCCCGAGCCCGCGCGAGGCGTGGAACAGATCGAACGGATCCGACACTGGCGCGGCGGCGCGCGGGTCGACCGCGAACAACGTGACGGCGGCGTCGGGAACCGGCTGCCCGCCCCGGGTCACGAGCACGTCGACCGAGACCTCCTCCCCGGGCCGGCGGACCGAGCCACCGCGCGGGGTGACCTCGACCGAGAGCCGCTCGGGCTCCGGGTCCACCGCGAGCCGGATCCGCCCGAGGCGCGCGCCCGATCGGTCGACCCGGACCGCCGACACCCACACGTTCGGGCGGTGGGCGGAGACCACCGGGATCTCGACCACGCCGGGCACCACCACCACCTGCGACCCGAGCACCCCCTCGCGCTCGACCGTGACCCACGCCACGCCCGGCTCCCCGTCGATCCGGATCCGCGCGGTGTCGCCCACCGCCAGCGCGTCGGACTCGGCCACCAGCGCGAGGTCACCCGACGGAGGTGCCGGCGGGACCTCGGCGGGCACCGGCGCGACCTCGACCGGCCCCCCGACCCGCACCGGAGCCCGCGCGACGGCGCTCCACCGATCGCCGACCGCGAGCACCGACACGAGCCAGTCCCCGTCGACCGCGTCGGCGGGAAGCTGCGCCTCGAGTGAGACCCCGCCCCACTCGTCGAGCGCTCCGTCCCCCACGTCCACCGGG
>JBEBJC010000386.1:0-7381 GCA_040080105.1 Myxococcota bacterium | reverse complement strand
CCGCACGACCTCGCCGGGGGTGGGCCCGACCACGGCCGGACCGGGGACCACCGGCGCCGCCGCGAGCGACCAGCACCCTGCCGCGTCGACCCCGACCGCGGTGAACCCGGCCGCGGTGGGCAGGTGATCGATCAGGGCGGCGGCGTCGACGTCGTCGGCCAGGTCGACCGCTGCGACCGCCAGGGTGGGCCGCTCGAGCGACACCGACCGCGCGAACGACGCCAGCGCGAGCCCGCGGCCCGGGTCGCCGGCGCCGAGGGAGCCCCCGGTGCGCTGCACCACCACCCAGGTGCGCACCGACGGGCCGAGCGCGTCCACGCTGGCGCGCAGCGCGCGGATCTGGGCCTCCGGCGGGTCGTCGCCGACCGAGGTCACCACCACGTCGGGGGCGTGGGGGTCGGCGACCGCGCCCGCGGCGAGCAGCGCCGGCAGGACGCGCTCCGGGCCGAGCGCCACCACCCGTCGGCCGGCCCACCCCCCACGGGCCGGCTCGGCCGGGGTCCGGTGGGTCACGAACGACCGCACCCACCGCGCGGCGGACGACGTCGGCGCCGCGGCCGGCCGGTCGGTCGCGCCGGCGTCGACCAGCGCGCGCGCGATCTCGGCCAGCGGGTGGCTCGCGAGCTGCGCCGGGTCGACCCGGTCGGCCACCCCCGCGCGTCGGGCGATCGTCGCCACGATCTCGCTGGCCTTGATCGAGTCGAGGTTCAGCTCGTCCCGCAGGCGGTGGTCCGGCGAGACCGAGGCGCGCGTGAACCCGGTGCGCGCGGTGACCTCGTCGAGCAGCGCGGCGAGGACGTCGCCGGCCAGTGGCTCCGCGACCGGGGCCACCGTCACCGGCGCCGCGGGGGCGACCGCGACCGGCGCGGCCCCGAGCTCACACGGGTTGGTCCAGAACCTGCGCTCGCCCACCGGCACCACCGGCGCCACCGGCCGCCCGTCGTGCAGGCGGTCCCACGCCACGTCGATCCCGCGGATCCACGCGGCGGCGAGCACCCCGAGCCAGTCGTCGCGCCCGGAGCTCCCCTCCACCGGCAGGCACGGCCCGACCCCGATCGCGTCGACCAGGCCGGACAACACCCGCCCGGGGCCGACCTCGATCAACAGGTCACACCGGGCGGCGATCCGGCGCGCGTGCGCCACGAAGTCGACCGGCTCCACGAGGTGCGCGGCGAAGTGCTCCGCCACGTCGCACCCCCCGCCGATCGGGCGGTCGGACCGGCTCGACCACAGCTCGCACCGGGGCGTCCCGCCGGGCGCGGGGAGCGCGTCGCGCACCGGGCCGGCGGCGTCGGCGACCCACGGCGAGTGGAACGCGTTGGTCACGGGCAGCGGACGGGCGGTGATCCCGCGCGCGGCGGCCCGCTCGGCCACCGCGTCGAGCGCGGCCCGCTCCCCCGCGACCACCACCTGACGCGGCGCGTTGACGTTCGCGACCACCAGCCCGCCGAGCTCGGCGCACAGGGCCGCCGCGGTCTCGGGGTCGGTCGCGAGGCTGGTCATCCCGGCGGGGCGCTCGGCCGGCGCCGCCATCGCGCGCCCGCGCGCCACCGCCGCGCGCATCGCCGCGTCCGGATCGAGCGCCCCGGCCAGGGCGAACGCCGACAGCTCGCCGAGTGAGTGCCCGCCGACCACGTCGGGGGAGATCCCGAGGGTGGACAGCCGGCTCGCCCACACCCAGGTCGCGAGCACCAGCGCAGGCTGAGCGAGCTCGGTCGCCGCGAGGCGCGCGCGGGCCTCCGCAGGGTCCGCCGCCTCGGGCGGGTGCGCCGCCTCCCACAGGTCGGGGCGGCCCGCCTCCGCCGCCACCGCGCACAGGGCGTCGGCGCGGGCCCGCAGCCCGTCGTCCCGCGCGAGCGCGGCCGCGGCGGTGCCGAGGTCCTGCGACCCCTGGCCGGGGCACAGGAACCCGATCCGCGCCCGCCGGGTCGGGGTGCCGACCCACACCTCCGGACCGTCGGCGTCGGCGGCCGCGAGCAGCTGGTCGAGCCGCTGCGCCAGCACCTCCGGGGTGTGCGCCACCACCGCCGCGCGCACCCGGTCGGGCACGGCCTCGGCCGCGAGCGCCGCCGACAGGTCGGGCAGCTCCCCCGCCGCGAGGCCGGCGCCCACGTCGCGCGCGCGCCGCACCCGCTCGGCGAGCGTCTCCCGATCGGGCGCGGAGAACACGAACAGCTCGGCGGTCTGCGCCGCCCGCAGCAGCCGCGCCTCCGGCAGCGCGGGGGCGAGCCGCGGATCGGGCGCCCCGTGGGACGCCACCACCACGTGGCTGTTGATGCCGCCGAACCCCATCGCCGACACCCCGGCGACCAACGTCGCGGACGGGTCGCGCACCTCGCCGGTCCGCGCCGGGTACAGCGCGCGGGCCTCGGCGTCGAACACCGGGTTCGGCTGATCGCACCCAGCGGTCGGCGGGATCACCCGCCGGTTCACCGACGCCACCGCCTTCAGCAGCGCGCCCACCCCGGCCGCGGCCTTGGTGTGGCCGACGATCGACTTGAGCGACGTGACCGCGATCCGCCGGGGAGCCCCTTCACCGGCGGCGAGCGCCAGCGCCTCGAGCTCGACCCGGTCGCCCACCGCGGTGCCGGTGCCGTGCCCCTCCACCAGGTCGGGCACCCCGCCCTTCGCCCACGCGGTCGACACCGCGCGCGCCTGGCCGGACACCCGCGGGGCGGTGATCGCGTTCTTGCCGTCGGACGAGATGCCCCACCCGCGGATCACCGCGTACGGGGTGCGCCCGGCGGCGAGCGCGTCGTCGAGCCGCTCCAGCACGACGAACCCACACCCCTCTCCCGGCACGAACCCGTTGCCGCGCCGGTCGTACACCCGCATCTCGGTCGGGGTGAGCGCGCGGGTCTTCGCGAAGCCGACCAGCTCGAACGGGTCGAGGCTCACGTCGACCCCGCCGGCGAGCGCGAGATCCGCCCGCCCGTCCGTCAGCGCCGCCGCGGCGGTGCACACCGCGAGCAGCGACGACGCACACGCCCCGTCCACCGTGTACCCGCCGGCGCCGAAGTCGAACGTCCCGCAGATCCGGCCCGCGATGGTGTTCGACAGGCCCCCGGCGAGGGTGTCCTCGGTGATCGGCGGAAACGCGGCGAGGAACCTGGATCGCGCCTCGGACACGAGCCGCTCCACGTCCGGCACGCCGGCGGCGGCCGCGGCCTCGCGCACCGTGCGCTCGACGTACGGCCAGCGCAGGCGGAGCGCGGTCGCGCGGGTGTGTTCCCCGGTGAGGCTGTTGCCCACGATCACCGTGGTGCGCGCGCGCGGGCTCGACTCCCCCTCGGGGTGACCCGCGTCGGCGAGGGCGGCCGCGGCCACGTCGAGCGCGAGCCAGTGCACGAGGTCGGTGCACTCCACCGTCGAGCGGGGGATCCGGCGCGGGCCCGGGTCGAACTCGAACCCGTCGAGGAACGCGCCCAGCCTCCCGTAGGTCCGGTCGGGCGCGGCGGGGTCGGCGGAGTGGTAGTCGGCGGCGGGCATCCGCTGGTCGAGGAACCGGCGGAACTGCTGCCGCCGGGCCAGCACGTTCTCCCACAGCCTCCGAGGGGTGGACGCGCCCGGGTAGCGGCAGGCGAGGCCGGTGATCGCGATGTGCACGGTCACTTCCCCCCGGCCGGCGCGGGCTGCTGCGACGGCGAGCGCACGGCCAACAGGTGCTCGGCGTACATCCACGCGCCGCGCAGCCCGGTCACCAGGAACACCGCGTAGAACAGGGTGAAGATCACGTGCTCGACCATCAGCGCGGCGTACGCGGCGGCGAGCGCCACCCCGAAGCCCACCTGTCCGCGCACCGACGCCGGCGACGTCATCGGGTCGGTGATCATGTAGAAGCTGAACAGGACGAACGTGACCCCGGTCATCGGCGACAGCCCCGCGAGCAGCGGCGTGTCGAACCACACCGAGCGGATCAGCGCCTGCGCCGCGAACGCGCCGCACCAGGTCAGGATCAGCGGGATGCGCTTGGTGAACAGCAGGTTCAGCCGGGTGCCGAGCGCGAGGATCACCAGCGGCACGATCGCGTCGACCGGGCCGTGGGTCCACTCGAGGAACGCGTACGGGATCACCGACACCCACGGGAACAGGAACAGGGTGACCGCGATGCCGAAGTTCGACGGGTTGAAGAAGTGGACGTACCGGCCGTTGGGCCCGGGCACCCGGAACAGGAACTTCGAGCCGATCGCGAGGGCGACGCAGAACGCGAGCACCTCGAACCGGCCGTTCGGGTAGATCAGGAACGACGTGGTGATCGACGTCATGTGCGGCGACACCAGGAAGTCGGCGAGCGGACGCCACCCGCCGGCGAACCCGGCGGGCCGGCCGTTGGCGCGGGCGTCGACCCACTCGAACCCGAGGGCGCAGGTGTAGCCGGTGGCCAACGCTACGAACACGTGGGCCCACGGCTGCTCGAACCCGAGGAACGTGTGCCCGAGCACGGTGAGGAGGGTCGCGAGGACGGCGGCGGTGCGGTTCCCGACGCGGGGGTTGCGCGGCTTCGACATCGGAGACCTCAGCGCAGGGGCAGGTGGAGGGTGTAGGTGCCGGGGATCAGCTCGAGGTCGGCCATCCGGACCCGACCGGTGCCGTCGCGCCACATCAGCGCCACCGGCAGCGCGACGTCGCCCGGGTGGGTCCCGAGCCCGAACGACAGCTCGGCCGCGTTCGCCCCGGAGTGGCCGTTGCCGCCGTCGACCTCGCGCACGAGCGCGCGCCCGTCGCGCAGGGTGACCCGGGCGGTGGCGCCGATCGCGGCGCGGGTCGTGTCCGAGCGCACCGGGCCCGCGTCGACCGACACCGAGCTGGCGTCCGGGTCGAGCTGGGGCCACAGGACGAGCGACGCGTGGGTGCGCGGCGTGTCGTTGCGGAACAACCAGGAGTCTTCCCACTGGTTCGCCAGCGCCAGGTCGGGGTCGCCGTCCGCGTCGACGTCGGCCACCGCGAGCCCGCGCGCGTTCCAGTCGCCGTCGAACCCGATCGCCGCCGACACGTCGAGGTACGTCCCGTCGTCGCGGCGCACGTAGAACGGCTCCGGGTCGTGCCCGGAGATGTCGATCCCCTCCGGGAACGCGGGCCAGTTCCGCGGGTCCGACACCAGCAGGTCGTTGGCGTTCGCGAACTCGGCCAGGTCGGCCCACCAGTTCAGCGACCGATCCCCCTTCAGGAACCCGGTCGCCTGCATCAGCTCGAGGTCGGTGTCGTTGTCGAAGTCGACCAGGCGGGTGTCCCACGACCAGGACGAGCGCGCGACCCCGAGCTCGTCGCCGCGATCGACGTACGGCGCGAACCCGCCGGCGAACGGCTCGCCGGTCGACAGGTACAGGAAGTGGCTCTCCTCGAGGCCGCCGTGGACCGTGATGTTGCTCACGAACAGGTCGAGCTGGCCGTCGCCGTTCAGGTCGCCGAAGTCGACCCCCATCCCCTTGAACGAGTCGTTGCCGAGCACGCGCGATCGCGGGGTGGTGAACGTCGGGCGGCCGTGCTGGCGCTCGAGCACCACCACCCCGGGGGTCGACCGGTTCAAGTACAGGCAGTCGGGCCCGAAGTCGTTCGCGACGTACAGGTCGGACAGCCCGTCCTGGTCGAGGTCGGCCGCGCCGAGCGCCAGCGTCCACGCGGTCGCGTCGTCGTCGGGGAACGGGTTCGCGATCTCGCGGTACCGCACCGAGGGGTGATCCCCGGCGGTGGCCCCGGTCCACAACAACACCCGGTTCCGCCCGCCGTTGCGCGCGCGCGAGAACGAGTCGTGCATCGACACCGGCCCGGTCGCGGCGGCGCCGAAGATCTGCTGGCCGTCCGGGAAGTAGTTGCCGACCACCAGGTCGAGGTGGCCGTCGCCGTCGACGTCGGTCTGCAGCACGGTCGAGGTCCACCACGGCTCGTCCGGGACCAGGTCCTGGGCCACGAACCCGTCGATCGTCAGGGCCGCGGCCGGGCGGCGGAGGTACACGAGCGGGGTGCGCCCGACGTAGGTGACCAGCAGGTCGGTGCGCCCGTCTTCGTCGAAGTCGCCGAACTTGCACCCGGTGGCCACGTACGTGTCGGGATCGAGCGGCGTGGCCGGCGCGACCACGAACAGCGGGTACCGGTCGCCGGTGCCCGGGACCGGGGCGGCGCGGACCTCGCCGGTGCGGGGCTCGACCGCGCACAGGTCGTTCGACACGCCGTCGTCGTCGAGGTCTCCGAGGGAGACCGAAGTCCCCACCGACGACATCCACCGCGCCAGCTGATGCGCGACCGGGTTCACGGGGTGAACGTCGATCGTGGGCGGGGTGGACGTAGCGGGCAACGCGATCCGGGTGAACCGGAACGGGGCGGCGGCGATCGCGACCTCGGCGGGCTCGGGCTCGGGGATCCGAGACACCAGGCCCAGGGCGAGCGCGACCGACCCGGCGGTGAGCTGGGCGGGCCACAGGCGGTACGACACGGAGGACCTCCGGCGGCGCACGTAGCAACATCGATGCCACTTTGGTACTCCCCGAATCGACCGGCGCCGCCCTCTAGCGGTGGATGTCGGGGTGAGGTCGGTGGTCGTCGATCGGCGACCGGCGCTGTCAGCGATCGCGGACGGGGTCCACGAACGATGACCGGGTGATCGCGCGGAACCCGAGAGCGGTGACCACGAACACGGCGGCGGTGTACGCGAGCAGCGGTCCGGACGGGCGGATCACCCCCAGCGCGCCGACGAACTGCACCACGATGATCACCAGCAGGATCCACACCACGCCGAGCCGGGGCAGCTTGTCGATCGTCCACGCGCCGAGCGGCGCCATCACCGTGACGACCGGGATCACCGCGAGCAGCGACCACCACGCCTCGGGCTGTACGTCCCGCAGGATCGCGGCGTGGTACCCGAACCCGACCAGCGTGTTCGCGGTCATCAGCAGCACCGAGGTGGGCGTCGCCACCTTCTCCGACAGGCGGAAGTGCAGGGTGAGCACGGTGAAGGTGAAGATGTCGATGCCGTTGCCGAGCACGGCGGTGATCGCGCCGCCCACGAGCCCACACCCGAACAACTTCGCGCGGTCCGTGACTTCGAGCGGGGGCAGCGCGTCGATCACCGCGCGCCCGGCGCGCCGGTTCACCGCGAACAGCGCCGCGCCGAACGCGAGCCAGGTGGACACGAAGAACAGCTTGGTGTGGGGCGGGGGAAGCCACACCGCCGCGGTGTGGGTCGACGCCACCAACCCGATGACCCCGCCGAGGGATACCGGAGCGACGACCTGTCGTTCGAACGGGATCTTCCGATCGACGATCCACAGGGACGCCGAGGTCATCCCGAAGCTCTGGCACGCGAGCGAGAAGTTGCGCGCGATCGGCGGCGCGACGTGCAGCAGCAGGGTCATCACCGGGAACGCCACCGCGCCCCCTCCTTCGG
>JBEBJC010000385.1:0-7398 GCA_040080105.1 Myxococcota bacterium | reverse complement strand
GAGGTTCAGCGACAGGGTCTGGTACCCGCCGGGCACCGGGCTCTGCCCGACCGACGCGGGGGTTCGCGCGTACCGGGCGCGGGCGGCGTTCGAGCCGAAGTCGACGGGAGCTGGGGCGGACGAGGTGACCGTCGAGCTCGACTCGACGGCGCGGTGTTGGCGCTGCGGCATTGGCCCTCCACCCCGAGCCTATGGGTCGGGTGGGTGGCGGGTCGGTCCCGGCGGGTCCCGGTCGCTGACCTCGGCGGTCACCGTCGGCTGACGCAGCCACGATCGACGTCGTCAGGCCGATCGACGGAATTTCACCTCAGGGCCATGCAACGTCCGTCACAGAATGTGACATCCCCCGGGTCGATCCACGGGAGACCGACCGATGAATCGTGTCGAGCACTATCGGGCCTACCGGCCCCGTCCGTTCACCAAGTCCGAGCGCGACGACGTCACGCTGTTGTTCGGCGGCCTGCACTGGCGGGCCGAGTCACTGATCCAGGCGGCGCTGGGCCGGCTCGGGTTCAAGGCCGAGATCCTGCCCACCGCGACCCGGGAGGATCTCCTCACCGGGCGCGAGGTCGCCGACATCGGCCAGTGTTGCCCGACCAGCTTCACCACCGGGAACCTCGCGAACTACCTGCAGGGGCAGGCCAGCAAGCTCGGGGCGGAGGCCGTGAACCGCGACTACGTCTACGTGACCGCCGGGTCGTGTGGGGCGTGTCGGTTCGGGCAGTACCACCAGAGCTACGAGCTCGCGCTGCGCAGCATCGGGCTCGACGCGTTCCGGATGTTCCTGCTCGCGCAGGACAGCGTGGACCCCGACGTCGCCGAGGGGGGCGGGCTCGAGATGGACGGGCGGCTGCTCACGAGCCTGATCTGGGCCGTGCTGCTCGCCGACGTGATCCAGGACCTCGAGTACCAGGTGCGCCCGTACGAGGTGGTGCCGGGCTCGACCGAGAAGGTCGTGCGCGAGTCGATCGCGCTGCTGCGCGAGGTGTATGCGGAGGCGCCGCTGCGGGGCGGCAAGTGGGGCGCGCCGGTGTGGTTCTTCGTGACCTCGCGGTTCGAGCGCGCGCTGAAGCAGATCCGCGCGATGTTCGACACGATCGAGGTCGACCGGCTCACGGTGAAGCCGATCGCGAAGATCACCGGAGAGTTCTACCTCCAGACCGTCGAAGGGGCCCCGAACTACGGGATCCACGCGTGGCTCGAGGCCGAAGGGGCCGAGGTGTACCCGGCGGCGATCGCGATCTGGTGGGACTACCTGCTCCGGTTCGCGGTCCAGGAGAACGAAGACAAGGGCCGGGTCGACCCACGCGCCCGGCTGAAGGCGGCGGCGCTGCGCGGCTCGCAGAAGGTGCTGCACCGCACCTACGATCGGTTCCGCAAGGCGCTCGGGGGCGTGCCCCACCCGCTGCCCGACCAGTACGAGCTGCGGCGGCTCGCCGCGCCGTACTACCACCACCGGCTGTCCGGTGGTGAGGGCGACATGTTGATCGGCAAGGCGCTGTGGGCCCACCTGAACAAGAAGGCCCACATGACCTGTGAGCTGTCGCCGTACGCGTGTATGCCGAACACGATGAGCATCGGCGCGATGGCCGCGGTCCAGGGCCAACACCCCGACCTGCTGTACGCGCCGCTCGAGATCAAGGGCGACGCCGAGATCCACGCCTTGTCCCGGTGCCAGATGATCCTCACCGAGGCCCGACGCCGCGCGGTGACCGAGCACCAGGAGGTGCTCGACCGCACCAAGCTGACCCCGGCGTCGGCGCGCGCGCTGCTCGAGCGGCACCCCGAGATGCGGAAGGCCACGTACAAGGTCCCGCACCACGGCGTGGTCGGCACCGCGGCGAACCTCACGCTCGAACTCGCGAGCCGCCGATGAGCCGGATCGTCGGGATGGACGTGGGCTCGACCACGGTGAAGGCGGTGCTCGAGCAGGACGGGGTGGTGGTTTGGCGCGACTACCAGCGCCACAACACGCGGCAGGCCGAGATGGTCGCGTCGTTCCTCGCGCGGATGGAGGCCGAAGCCGGGCTCGTGCCGGGCGACCGGGTGTTGTTCACCGGGTCGGGCGCGGGGCTGCTCGGGCCGCTGGTCGGCGCGAAGGGGGTCCAGGAGGTCGTCGCGGTCGCCGCGGCGGTCGAGCGGCTGCACCCCCGGGTGCGGTTCGTGTCCGAGATCGGCGGCGAAGACATGAAGACCGTGTTCTTCACCCCGACCAAGGACAGCACCGGCAAGCAGGTGTTCATGCAGTCCGCCTGCTCCGGTGGGACCGGCACGTTCATCGAGAAGACCGCGCGCAAGCTCTCGATCGGGTCGGAGGCGCTCGCCGCCGCCCCGTACGAGGGGATGTCGCTGCACAAGGTCAGCTCGAAGTGCGGGATCTTCGCCGAGGCAGACGCGAACACCCTGGTGAAGTCCGGCGTCCCGGTCGACGAGATCCTGGCGAGCCTGTTCGAGGCGGTGGTGTACCAGAACCTCGCCACCCTGACCAAGGGCAACACCCCGGTGCCGCAGGTGCTGCTGCTCGGGGGGCCGAACCTGTTCTTCGTGGGGCTGCAGCAGGCGTGGCGGTACCACCTGAACAAGTTGTGGACCCAGCGCAAGATCGAGCTGCCCGACGACCTGCCCGAGGACGAGCGGGTGATCGTGCCGGCCGACGCGCTGTACTACGCGTGCATCGGCATCATCGCGCTCGGCAAGGAAGAGCCCGAGGGGAGCGCGGTGTACACCGGCGCCGACCGGCTGAAGTGGTGGATCGAGGTCGGCCAGCACGAGCAGAAGGCGAAGGAGGGCGCCGGCGGGCTGGTCGCGAGCCCCGACGATCTGGGCCGGTTCCTGACCGCCTACGGCGGCCCCGGGCGCCCCGCGGTGGACGCGGGTCCGAGCGGCCGCGCGTTCGTCGGGTGCGACTTCGGCAGCACCACCGCGAAGGCCGTGGTGCTCGACGAGGCGCGCGAGCTCGTGTTCCAGTGCTACGCGCCGTCCCACGGCAACCCGATCGAAGACGCGAAGGCGGTGTTCCGCCAGCTCGCCGCCGCCGGGTTCGACCGGTTCGACGGGCTCGCGGTCACCGGCTACGGCAAGGACCTGCTGCGGGACATCGTGGGCGCCGACGTGGCGCTGGTCGAGACCGTCGCGCACGCGAACGCCGCGCTGCACTTCCACCCCGACGCCGACGTGATCTGCGACGTGGGCGGCGCCGACGTGAAGATCCTGCTGCTGCGCAACGGCACCGTGTCGGACTTCCGGCTGAACAGCCAGTGCTCGTCCGGCAACGGGGCGTTCCTCCAGGGGGTGGCCGAGCGGTACTCGGTGCCGCTCGAGGGGTACGCCGAGCGCGCGTTCAGCGCCCGGTCGATGCCCGCGCTGGCGATGGGGTGCGGGGTGTTCCTGCAGTCGGACATCGTGAACCAGCAGCGCAAGGGCTGGTCGGCCGACGAGATCATGGCGTCGCTCGCGGCGGTGCTGCCGCTCAACGTGTGGGTGTACGCCGGGCAGCTGCAGAACCTCGGCGCGGTCGGGCGGAAGTTCGTGCTCCAGGGCGGCACCCACCGGAACCTGGCGGTGGTGAAGGCCCAGGTCGACTTCATCCGGCGCAAGGTGCCCGACGCCGAGATCGTGGTGCACCCGTACCCCGGGGAGGCCGGCGCGATCGGCGCCGCCCTGTCCGCGGCCGACTGGGCCGAGAAGGGGACGCCGAGCCGGTTCCGCGGCCACGCGGCGATCGAGTCGCTGGTCCACCACAGCACCACCAGCGACCACACGGTGTGCAAGTGGTGCGCGGTGAACTGCCGGCGCACGTTCATCGACGTGGCGCTGCCGGGGGCGAAGGGGCGGCCGTGGAGCAAGGTCCCGCTCGCCGCCGGGTGGGAGCGGGTGATCAGCGGGAACACGTGTCCCAAGGGGCTGGTCGAGGACGCGAGTGAGATGCGGGTGGTGAAGAAGGAGCTGGAGGAGGTGAAGCGTGCGCATCCCAACGTTGCCGAGATGGTCCGTGACGACGGATTCCGTCGCACCCTCTCCGCGCCGGGACCATCTGTACGTCGGGATCCCGAAGATCCTCAACGTGTGGTCGACGCATCGCTTCTGGATCGGGTTCTTCGCCGCGTTGGGCTTTGACCCACACAAGATCGTGTTCTCGAGCGACACGTCCGAGGAGCAGGCGCGCGAGTTCGCGAAGGGACGCGGCACGGTCGACTGCTGCTACCCGGTGAAGTGTGCGTCCGGGCACTTCGGCGAGCTGCTCGCGCGCGACAAGCCGAAGCCGCTCGACCTCGTGTTCTCCCCGATGATCCACAGCCTGCCGTCGTTCATGCGCGGTCACGTGGTCGACGACCTGTCGTGTCCGCGGGTGATGGCGGCTCCGGAGAACATCCGCGCCGGGTTCCGCAAGGAAGGGGACGCGTTCGCGGCGAAGGGGATCAAGCTCGTCGCCCCGCTCGTGTCGATGGCCGACGACGCGGTGATGGTGCACCAGCTGCACGACGGGCTGAAGGACGCGATCGCCGGGCTGACGATGGACGAGGTCCGCGGGGCGGTGGCGGCCGGCTCGGCCGAGCTGCGCGCGTTCGACGTGGAGGCGCGGCGCAAGAGCCTCGAGGTGCTCACCCGGTGCGCGCTGACCGACACCCCGTGCCTGCTGGTGGTCGCCCGGCCGTACCACATGGATCCGGGCATCGGGCACGAGATCGAGGGTGACCTCCAGGCGCACGGGTACCCGGTGTTGTGGGCCCAGTACCTGCCGCTCGAGCCGGACCTGCTGGAGTGGATGTTCGGCGAGGAGGTCCGCGAGGGCACGATCCGCGACCCGCTCGACATCCGCGACGTGTGGCCGTCGTCGTACAGCGCGAACACGAACGAGATCTTGTGGGGCGCGAAGTTCGCGGCGCGGATGCCGTGGATCGCCGGGGTGATCCGGCTCGCGAGCTACGAGTGCGGGATGGACCAGCCCACGTACACGCCGGTGCAGCAGATCGTGGAGCGGTCGGGCACCCTGTTCTTCTCGTTCCAGGAGCTCGACTCGACCAAGCCGGCGGGCGCGGTGAAGATCCGGGTCGAGACGATCGCGCACTACCTCGGCCGGTACGCCGGGGAGATCCTGCGCAAGAAGCAGGCGGTGGCCGCGCCGAACTGCCCGCTGCTCGCTCGATGATCCGCCCGGCGACGTCGGCCGACGTGGGGCTCGTGCTCTCGCTGATCCGCGAGCTCGCCGAGTACGAGCGGCTGGCGGACCAGGTGGTGGCGACCGAGGCGCTGCTGCGCGAGTCGCTGTTCGGGCCGCGCCCTGCGGCCGAGGTCCGGATCGCCGAGGTCGCGGGGGAGGGGGTCGGGTTCGCGTTGTTCTTCCCGACGTTCTCGACGTTCCTCGGGCGGCCGGGGATCTGGCTCGAGGACCTGTTCGTGCGGCCGGCGCACCGGGGCTCCGGGCTCGGGCGGGCGCTGCTCGCGGCGGTCGCGCGCGAGGCGGTGGCGCGGGGCGCCGGGCGGCTCGAGTGGTCGGTGCTCGACTGGAACGAGCCGGCGCTCGGGTTCTACCGCGCGCTCGGGGCCGCGCCGATGGCGGACTGGACCACGCACCGCCTCACCGGCGACGCGCTGGAGCGGCTCGCGGACTCCGGCACGTGAACCCGCCCGGGCGGTGATCCGCTACGGGACGTTGCCCTGGGCCAACACCGCGACGATCTCGTCGAGCGGGAGCCGACCGCGGGCCTCGTCGCGCTCGGACGCGTAGTGGTAGCGCAGCCGCCAGGCCACCGCGCGGGGCACCGTCCACTGCGCCGGTGCGCCAGGGTGCAGCGAGCCGTCCCCGTCCGGCTCCTTCACCGTGGCGCCCAGCGCCGGGTCCCACCGGGTGCGGAACGTCCGGCCGATCCGCGCGACCTCGAGCCACCGACCGTCCCCGGGGTCGACCTCGAGCGTCAGGTGGCGGAACAGGTCGCCGGTGGGCAGGTCGTGCCCGACCCCGACCGACGACACCACGAACCGGACGCCTCCGGTCGCGCGCTCGACCTGCACGTCGACCGCGCCGGCCAGGAACGCGAGGTCGTGCGCGCCCCGGAACGTGTGACGGCCAGCGGGCATGTGGCAGTCCTGGCAGGTCTCGGCGCCGCCGGCCTCGCGCCACTCGGTCCACTCCGACCAGGTGCGCTGCATCCACGCGTCGGTGGTCACGGTCCGGCCGTCGAGGAACAGCGGGAACGGGAACTGGTGGCAGCTGCCACACAGCTCGCCCGACCCGAGCTCGGGCGCAGCGACGAACCGGTGGGGCCCGGCCCCGTCGACCGCCAGCACGGCGCCGTCGCGGAGGTGGCACACCGCGCAGGTGACGCCCTCCGCCGCGCGCGGCTCGGGCAGCAGCGGAGCGGGCGGGAGCCCCGAGCTCGGGTCGCGCGACCGGTAGAACGCGGTGTTCGCCGAGATCTCGGCCGCCTGGTCCCGCAGGGGCGCGTGGCAGTACACGCAGAACGGCTGCGTCTCCTGCACGTACCCGTCGAACAGCAGCTCGTTCGTCCACGCCGCGCGGTGCCGCGACCCCGACCAGTCCGCGACCTCCTGCGGGTGGCACTCCCGACACGCCTCCGCGCTGGTCCAGTCCACGTCCAGCGGCCGGTCCAGCGCCCCCAGCCCGAGCACCGCCGGGCTCACGGGCTCGGGGTCCAGCGGTGGCCGGTGTACACCGGCGGATCGAACGGCGCCGCCCCGCGGCGGGTGCGGACCGCGGCCCGCCGCTCGACCTTCGCGATCTTGTCCCCGGTCCACCACAGGCTGACGACCTCCTCACTCTCCGAACCGACGTCCTCCTCCGGCGCCCCCTCCACCCGGTCGGCGCTGGTGGTGGTCACCCGCGCGGCCACCAGGTGCCCGGCCGCGTCCCAGCTCAGCACGAGCTCGGTGGTGGACTCCGACAGCGAGCGTCCCTCGTAGTGGCTCACGGTTTGAAACCGGGCGCTGCGCAGCGTCCGCCCGTCGGCGTCCACCCGGAACGCGCGGGTCTCGACCCAGCACTGGCCGTCACACTCGCCGACGTCGCGCTTCACCACCTCGTCGGGCGTCTCGAAGAACGTGACCGGGCCGGCGGTCAGGTACGGGCGCAGCGGCTCGAGCGGGTCGGTGAGCCCGTCGGGGACGAGTGGCGGGGCCCTGCCGACCACCACCCGCGACGGCGGTCGCGCGCCCAGCGGCTCGATCAACGCCCGCAGGGGCGCGGCCGCCGCGTCGAACTCCGCAGCCCCACCCGGCAGCTCGGTCCGCGCGTAGCGGGCCGCCTCGAACGGCCAGGTGGGCGGCAGCGCCGCGAACGTCTTCGCCGCCGCGACCCGCTCGGCGATCCACGTGCGCAGCTGCGCGTCGCGGGCCGCCTCGCGCGCGCGGTCGTACGGGACGTCCGAGTCGACCCAGGTC
>JBEBJC010001534.1:0-1502 GCA_040080105.1 Myxococcota bacterium | reverse complement strand
CCGCGACCGGGGGCGGGTCCGGCTCCGCCCGATCCGCGGCGATGTCGCGCCGTCGGGGCTCCGCAGGGGCCTTCGCCGGCGGAGGGTCGGCGACGGCGACCGCGGGCCGCGCGGCAGGGGCTTCGGCCGGAGCCTCCGCAGGCCCTCCGGGGACGGTCTCCGCCTGGGTCGCTCGCGCGGGTTGCCCGCGGGTCGCGGCCTGGCGGTCGCGCAGGTCGATCACGATGACCAGCAGGTCCTTGAGGTCACCCGCCTCGGGCGACAGCCGCACCGCCTCGGTCAGCAACGCCACGCTGCGGTCGTACTCCCCCGCCTGCATCGCGGACAACCCGGAGGCCCGCAGCGCGTCGGCCGACAGCTGGTCCTGGCTCACCGCCACCGCGGGCGGCGGCGCCGGCTGGCGGAAGGTCCCGCCGGCGATGACCACCAGCACCAGCAGCAGGGTGACCAACAGGGCGAGCAACCCGACCATCCCCACCCCGAGCCCCACCACGAGGGTGACCCGCGACGAGGTCTGGCCTTGGGGCGGGCCTGCCACGCTCACCTGGCTCATCCCGCCCTGGCTCATCGGCCCCACCCGCGACCGGGAGTGCGTCATGCTGGCCACGTCGACCGATCGACCGCCGGTGTCGCTGCCGCCCGAGTCGAACCGGATCGGGTGCGGGGTGGCCGAGCCGAGCACCGCCCCGAGCTGGGCGTGGAGCTGGCGCGCGTCGGTCGGGCGACGGGCCGGGTCGGCCGACAGGCACCGCTCGACCAGCTCCGCGACCGGCCGCGGCACGTCGGCGCCGGTCGGCTGCTCGGCAATCGGCACGAACGCGTTGCCGAGCTGCTGCGCGAACAGCTCGTGGTCTTCGCCGGGGTACGGCTTCGCCCCGGTGAGCATCTGGTAGAACAGCACCCCGAGCGTGTACACGTCGGCGCGCGCGTCGACCGACTTGCCGCGGATCTGCTCCGGGGCGATGTACATCGCGGAGCCCACCATCTCGTTGACCTGGGTGAGCGGCTCCTCCCCGGCGGCGAACTTCGACAGACCGAAGTCGAGCAGCTTCACCCGGGGCAGCTCCCCTTCGGCCACCGACAACATGATGTTCGACGGCTTCAGGTCGCGGTGCACGAGGCCGTGGCGGTGCGCCTCGGACACACCGGCGAGGATCTGCTCGGCGACCACTGTGAAGTCGGGCAGCGGCATCCGGCTGACCCGCTTCAGGTACCGGCCGAGCGTGATCCCGCGCACGTACTCCATCACGATGAACAGCACGTTCGTGTCAGGGTCTCGCCCGTAGTCGATCACCTGCACGACGTTGGGGTGCGACAGTCGCGACAGGCTGCGGGCCTCGCGCTGGAACCGCGCCACCGCGTCGCCGTCCGCGTCGACCCCCATCAGCTTGACCACCACGTCGCGATCGAGGGCCACCTGGCGGGCGAGGTACACAACCCCCATCCCGCCCCGGCCGATGCAGCTGGTCACGCGGTACGCGCCGCCGACCATCTTCCCGATC
>JBEBJC010001533.1:0-1503 GCA_040080105.1 Myxococcota bacterium | reverse complement strand
GAGTGGCAGCTTTGACGAGCGCGGTCCGGGGCGGTCCGTGGGAGTTCTTCGCGAGCTGGCGACCGGCGATCGGGCTCCGGTGACGACAGCAGTGAACCCCGAGTCCACCGCGCGGTGGTGAGCGGCTGGTGCGCGGCCGGCGAACGTGGGCTACACGCTCGCGATGGCACGCAAGGACCCGATCTCCCACCTCTCCCGTCACCCCGTGGACCTCCCGCAGCGGCTCGCCGACGAGATCCTGGCGCTCGGCGCCTCCGCGGTCGCCCCGCTGGTGGGTCGACGACCCGTCGGCGACCGTCCACGGCAGCCAGGCGGAGCGGGTGGCGATCCATGCGGTCCACCTGCTGTCGCAGCTCGATCACCCGGACGTCGAACCTACGCTGCTGCGGGCGTTCTCCACCTGGCCCGCCCACGGCCGGGGGGTGGTGGCGGCCCGGCGCGCGCTGGAGCTGCGAGCGGGGCCGTCGCTCGTCGAGCCGCTGCTCGCGGTGGAGGACCCGGCGCGTGCTCGGGCGACCACGCTCCTCCTCGCGGCGTGTGGCGGGGACGATCCGCGGATCCGGGACCGGATCGTGGCGCTGTTGGCAAAACCCGGCTTCGACGCCTGCGTCGCGGTCGCGCGCTGGGTCCGCCGCGACCGCGACGATCCGGAGCTACTGGCGGCGGTGCAGGGGGCGTTCGACCGGCTGGTGCAGCGGGTCGGCGACGAAGCGTTCGAGGTGGGCGTCGGGGAGGATCGGGACCTGGCCGGCGTCACCTCGATGGCGCAGCTGCTGTTGGCGGTGCTCGAGCGGCTGGGAGACGTCCCGGTCGCTCGGGGGGAGGCCCTGACCCTCGCGCTGGTGCGCGCCAACGCGCTGCTCCGGCTCCGGGTCGCCGATCTCGAGGACGAGCTGTCCCGCTGACCCCGTCCGGTGGTCGGCGACCCACGCGGTCCGGCTGTGCTATCGGGCGGGTGGCCCCCGGTCGGCGGACCCCGGTCGACCGGACAGGACGGGCACCCCGCCGGCCAGCGCCAGGATCGCCGCGACGCCGAGCGCCGACCGCGCGCCGACCGTGTCCACCAGCGGCCCGCCGAGCGCGAACGCCAGCGCGAACCCCACGTGGGTCACCGCTTCGGACGCGCCCAGCACCCGTGCCCGCACGTCGTCGGTGGTTCGGGATTGGAGCGCGTGCTGCACCGCCACGTCTGCGACCGCGCGCGCGCCGTTGCCCACGACGAACCCCACCGCGACCCCGACGAAGCCGTTGGAGACCGCCGCGAGCCCCAGCCCAGCGGCACCCACCGACAGCCCGGCGACCAGGGCCGATCGCTCACCACGCCCCACGACCCGCGCTGCGACCGCCGCGCCGACGAGCCCGCCCAGGCCCAGGGCCGTCTCCAGCGCCCCGAACCCCGTCGGACCCACCCCGAGAGCGGTCGCCAGAGGCGCCCCCGACAGGTTCACCAGGCCCCAAGCCAAGGTGGTCGCCGCGGCGCTGAGCACGACCGCTGCGATCGAC
>JBEBJC010000384.1:0-7411 GCA_040080105.1 Myxococcota bacterium | reverse complement strand
GTCCACGGGTGATCCGCCGGCGCAGGCGAGGGCGACCGCGAGGGTCACCGCGGCGAGGGGGAGGACGACGGAGCGGGGAGCCATACGGGGCTCAATACCACAGCGCGACGCCGCCCCCGACCCGGAACTCGGTGTCGCGCTTGATGCCGATGTCCTTGCCCAGCGGCCCGGGCTGGTCCTTGAACGGGTACCCGCCGTCGGAGAACGCGAACATCCCCTCGAGCGCGAGCGACCGCCCGACCATCGCGCCGCCGTCGAGCTGCGCGTCCCACGCCCACGGGTCACCCGCCCCGAGCACCTGCCCGTCGAACGTGACCATCACCCGCTGGCGTTGGGTCCGCAGCCCGAGCTCGGCCCCGGCCACGAACGACGTGATGGTGACGATCTTCGGCGCCAAGCCGTCGGCGCCGTTCTCCCACGCGCGCACCCGATCGACCGACCCGCCGACCCGGGCGGCGGCGTGGGGTTGGAGCGGGCCGAACCACCCGGCGCCCCCGAGCAGCGCCACGGCCCTGGCGGCCGGGACCCCGCCGCCGCCGAGCACGGGGTCACCGGGCGCGAGGATCGAGCCGCTCGCCTCCGCCCCGATCACGGTGATCGGGGTGTACCGCGCGACCAGGTCGAGCCCGGCGGCGAAGGTCTGCCCCTCCAGGTACCTCCACTGGGTGACCCCATCGTCGGGCTGCTGCTCCGCGTACAACATGCCGCCGTGTACCCTCGCCGCCAGCCACCACTCGTGCGGCGGCTCGAGCACGCTGCGCACCTGCGACTGGCCGCGGTCGGGCACCTCCTCCATGTCCCACAAGTACCCGGACCACACGATCTCGCCCTGGTCGGACACCTGGAGTAGGAACGCGCGCTCGGTGGGGGCCTCGGCCCGCACGGTGCCGTCGACGACCCACACGTCGGGGGTGATCTTGCCGATCACCTTCACCGGCCCCGGGTCGGTGGCGGTGTAGTACAGGTCCCAGTACGGGTGGCTCGCCGGGAACATCTTCTCGTCGAGCACCCACCCCGGGTCGACCAGGCGCGCCGCCGCGAGGGACCGGCGGCACGCGCGGATCTGCCCGTTCACGAACGAGGCGAGCGCCATCGCTTGGTGGATCCGCGCGACCTCGGACACCGAAGGCGCGCGGTCGAGGCACGACAGCGCCGCGTACAGCGCCTTACTGGCCCGGTCGAACGACACCTCGTCGACCTTGCGGAACGACTGCTCGATGGCGGCGACGGCGGTGTCGACATCGGCGCTCGGGTCGGGCCCGCAGGTGGACTGCGCGAGCCCGGCGGCAGACAACCAAGCGAAGATCAACGGCTCCCCCCGCGACGGCGCGCCAGCAATACCACGCCGAGGGCCCACCCGGCACCGGCCCAGCTGCCGCCCGGTCCGGCGTCACAGCCACACCCGCCGGCCGCGGCGACGGTGTTGTCGACGCCGTCGCAGTCCTGGTCGAACCCGTCGCCGGCGATCTCGCGGGCGCCGGGGTACCGGTCGGCGAACAGGTCGTCGCAGTCGGTGTTGTCGAGCACCCAGCCGTCGATCGGGGCACAGGTGAGCTGGGAGAACTCGATGTTGCCGTACCCGTCGCCGTCGGCGTCGGGGTAGTACGTGACCTGCTCACACGGCCCGGGGGTGGTGCCGTCGGTGTCGGTGGTGGTGCCGCCGCCCGGGAGGAGCTCGAACTGCACCAGCGCGGGCACCCCGCCCTTCCCGTGCGAGTCGACCGGCTGGACCAGGGCCGAGTCGAGCCCGACCTCACCGGAGAACGGGGTGTACACGAACGCGCCGTCGGGCTCGAGCTCGAGCTTGCCGAGGCTCGGCGCGCCGACCATCGACAGCGTCACCGGGTCCCCTTCCTTGTCGGTGGCGACCACGGTTCCGCTGACGGGCCCGGTCACGTTCTCGAACAGCAGGTCCTCTGCGGTCGGAGCGTCGTTCTCGGGCAGGAACACCACGCTGACCGCGACCGGCGCCGACTCACCCTCGCCGTCGCCGATCAGGTAGTACAACAGGTCCGAGCCGTTCCAGTCGGCCTCGGGGGTGTACACGATCGCGTTGGCGTTCTCGCTGATCGTCCCGTGGGTCGGCAGCTGGGTCAGATCGAGCGTCACCGACAGGCCGGGCGCGGCGGTCTCGACGTCGGCGTCGTTCACCAGCAGCGCCGCCTTGGAGATCTGGAGCGCGACGTCCTCGTGCCCGATGTTGGGCCCGTCGGGCTGGCCCGTGGGCAGGTCGTTCACCGAGGCCACGGTCAGGTTGAGCGTGATCACGTCGCTGGTGCCGTTGGGGAAGCCGTCGGACACCCTGTAGGTGAACGTGTCGGGCCCGAAGTAGTTCGGGTCCGGGTAGTAGTGGAAGTCGCCCGCCACCCCGAGGTCGACCCGGCCGTGATCGACGTTGTCCTCGATCACCACGGTGAGCGGGAAGTAGCTCGACACGATCTCCGGATCGACGAGCCCGGGAGCGGGCAGATGGATCTGGTGGTCCTCTTCACCGAGCAGTGCGGTGACGGGCTCGTTCACTTGCGGCGGCACGTGCTCGACGTGGAACGTGAGCTCGCTGGTCGCAGCGTCGGCCTGGAGGTCGTCGGGCGGCTGACCGTTGTCGGTCACGGTGTAGGTGTAGGCGAAGTCCCCCGCGACGTTGCTCGCGAAGGTGAACTCGCCGGTGGCGGCGTCGAAGGTGAGCAGCCCAGCCGGGGTGCCGGCCTTCGGCGCAGTGGTGTAGTGCAAGTCGGCGTCCGACTCGGAGTCGGCGGAGTCGTCGACCAGGTCCCACAACGACCCCACCACGACCTCGGTCTCGCTCGCGTCCGCGTGGAACGGCGTGGCGAGCGGCACGTCGTTGACACACGTGACGGCCAGCGTCACCGCACCCAGCGGATCGGAGGTCTCGATGTCAGCATCGGACAGCCGATAGGTGAACGCATCGGGGCCGCAGTAATTTGCCAGTGCCTTGTACGTCACGACGCCAGTGGTCGAACTGAGGGTGAAGGTGGCGTCGAACCCTGGAGCAGTGACGACGGCCACCGTCAGCACATCGTCGTTCGCGTCTGTGTCGTTGGCGAGGACGCCTACTGAGTTGGTGCCGCTCGTGTCCTCGACGAACGTGAACGCATCTGCCCGCGCGGTAGGGGGGATGTGCTCTGCCGTGCGATCGTAGAAATACACGGCCCCTTCGACGACATCACCCGCACCGACCACCAGAGTGCCGTCGTCAGCTGCGACGCCCGAGCCAAAGGTCGAACCAACAGTGCCGGCGAGGGTGGAGATAAGCCCGTAAGCATCTTTGCCTCCTTGATTCTGACGACGGACCTCGACCTTGTCGAGGGTCGGGAACCCCACGAAGAGGTAGTCTCCGTCAAAGGCCAGCTCCTCCGCCCCCACGCCGCCGACCGGCCCGACCGGCCCGAGCGGCTCGAGCAGGGATCGCTGACCCACGCGGTAGATGTAGGCGCCATTGACATCATCGGCGATGCCGACGAAGTCATTCTTCACCACGATCGCGGCACCGAAGTTTCCACCCGCCGCGCCCGCTACCTCGCCGAGTTGATCGTAGACGCCGGCCGTCGCGTCCCAGCCATAGACCCACACCAACCCATCTCGAGCAGCCGCGTTCTGCGATCCCACCAGCGCATACTCGTCCGACAGGGCGACCTTGTCGCCCATCTCGTCGTCGGCCGCCAACCCGTCGCCAATCCAACCTGCGCGGACCCAGGCGACGTCACCCCGCTCGTAGATGTGGGCCGTACCGCCTCGGTCGACTTTATCGCTCCGACCTGGCTCTCCGACCAGGAGCCTCGATCCCGAAGCCGCGACCGAGTGGCCGAAGTGTCCGCCTCCTCGTGGGTCGTCCGAGATCAGGGTCGCATCACGACCCACCACGAAGTCCTTGTCCCATTCAGTTCCCGCGTACCCCCGAACCTCCACCCCGCCCTGGTTGATGTCCGAATCGTCGTAGTGAGGCATTCCGATCGCCACGAACGACCGGTTCACGAGCGCCACAGACTGCCCATACCAAGCACCAGTCTCAGGCCCATAGAAGATGGCATTGACCTGCTTCCCAGCGCTCTCATGGGCGTCGAAACCCCAGCTGAAGTCCTCCTTCCGCTCGAACATGACGACCATGCCGGCCTCGGGGCCGACGGTATCGTCGCGCGGTGCAGCAACCGCAGCCTGGTCACCATCAATGGCGAGCTTGTTGCCGAAGTTGCCGTCCGTTGCATCTGTCGTCGGATTGGACGACTGGACGTTCAGCACAAACGTGTCCGCGTCCACCGCCCATACCTGAACAGAGGACTGTCCCGGAACCCCCGCCACCAACAGCGACGGCGACAGCTCGACCGGACTGCCAACGGGGCCGCGAGGTCCGATGTCGATGGTTTCGGCGTAGTCCCACGTGTCGCCGACGTAGTCATACAGGTGCATCTTCACGATCCCGCTGGCAGGGTAGTCCGTGACCACCAGGTGGCTGCCGTCCAGCGCCAACGTCTGACCGAACCGGGATCCGGCGAGTGCCGGGGCGTCGATGACCTGGCTCTCGCTCCACGTTTGGCCGATGTCAGAGAGGTGGTACATGGAAACTTCGGAGCCCGCTGGGGCACCAACGGCAATCCAATCCCCGCTGATCGCGACGGATGCGCCGAACTCGGTGCCCGCGGTGCCCGCCAGCGATGTGGTCGATACGACGCTCTCCTGGTCGACGGACAGCGTCAGGGCGGTGTTGCTGAGTGGCGCGCCGACGATCCCCGCGTTCCCATCGAGGTCAACCGCAGCACCGAGTCGGGAGCCTACGGTACCGAACCCCGTCTTTCCGACGGTCCACACCCCCTCTGCATCTCTGACCAACAGCTGGTAGGCGCCCGTCCCAGCCGAACCAGGCGCTCCGAGCAGCATCAGATCGCTCTCGAGCTCCGCCGTGACGCCGTAGACGGACACTCCGTTGGTGACGCTGCCCATGGTCTCGCCGTTCGGGAACCATCCGGGGAAGGGTCCGGTCTCGTCGAAGTTGAACAGCTGGACCGTGTCCTGGTTGGTCGAAGGCTTGCCACCGACGGCCGCGGTCGAGCCGTGGAGTGCTACGGCGTGGCCGAAGGCAGGTAGGATGGCCTCCGTGGTGTAGGGCAGCATGTCCGCTACCGGTGCGCCCCAGTCTGCCGCTGTGTCGTTGTTGCGGGTGTGCAGCACTGCGCGGCCCAGGAGCGAGTTGTCAGCGGGGTTGCCGCCCGGATCCCCAACCAAGATCCGGTCACCATCCAGGTCGAGAGCGTACCCGTAGCCCGCGCCGCCGGTGATCAGCTGCTCCGAGACGACCAACAAGGGGTCGACCGTGATCGGGAGCTTCGCCACCGACGTGTCCAGGGTGACCCGCAGCAGTCCACCACCACCCTCCACGCGGGCAGGGACGGGTTGCATGCTGGCATCCCAGACACGGAGGTTTCGCCAGTCGACTGCACCGCGTCCGGTCCAGAGTCGCGCGCCATCCTCCAACGGCTGCACCTCTGCGCCTTCCACCTCGATGTCGATCACGGTCTCGGAACCGTGGACCTGGAACAGTGTGAATCCGTGCTCGATGCCCTCGTCCCGCGCCTCGACCCACTCATGGATGCCGGCTCGGCGGGACTCGAAGTATGGGCCATCGACATGCACCACTCCCGGCCCGACAGGGGTCATCGCCCCAGGGGCACCCCAACGGCTGAGCCTCATCTCCACGGACCACGACGGTTCCGCCTCGGCTCGATCGACCATCACGAGGCGATCGGGTTGGAGGTAGGTCCGAAGTCGTTGCGACCTGAGCTGCCAGGCCGGCTCCAGCCCAGGGACGACGGGTCGATCGATCCATGTGGCCTCGAGCGCGAGGTCACGAAGCTCGCTGCCAAGGTTGCGGATTGCAACGGTTGAAAGCTTACTACCCCCCGGATCGACCTGATCGACGGGCGTGCAGGCACCGGCCGCGACGAGCAGCCAACAGACGTAGCGCATGAGGACTCCCGACGCCGCGCGGGGTCCGCGCGGCGCAAGTAGAAGAGGAGATCGAGTCTAGGCGTTCCGGCGACGAAGGGAGAGCAACGCTGGCACGAGCACGAGCAGCCAGCTCGGCGAGGGCGTGGTCGAGGCGCAGCCACAACCGCCGCCTTCGGGCTCTTCGCCGGGCCGCTCGTCAGCGGCGCCGTCACAGTCTTCGTCGATGTCGTTGTCCGCGACCTCGTCGACCCCCGGATGGATGGCGGGCTCGGTGTCGTCACAGTCGTCGGCGTTGTCTACCCAGGAGTAATCGGTGAACTCGGCGCAGTACGGGTTGGGCGAGCAGGCCGAGTCGGGTCCACACGCGCCATACCCGTCTTCGTCTCGGTCCACGTAGCCGTAAGCGGCGTCAGTGACCTGGTCGTCGTCGGCGTCGAGCAGGTCGTTGCAGTTGTCGTCGATGCCGTTGCACACCTCGTCGGCGTCGGGGTGAACCGCGGGGTCGCCGTCGTCGCAGTCGCCCGGGTCGAGCGACCACTCGTCCCCTTCGGGGCACGCGATCTCGACGAACACGACCTCGTCGCCCCACCCGTCGATGTCGACGTCGCGGTACCAAGTGGAGACAGCGTCGACGTCGTCGAGGAGGTCGTTGCAGTCGTCGTCGACGCCGTTGCACTCCTCCTCGGCGCCGGGGTTCACCGACGCGACCGCGTCGTCACAGTCGGTGGCGAGGGCCTCGACGGTGGTGTCGGCGGGCTGGTTGCAGGCGTAGATCGGGGCGCCGTTCTCGTCGCCGTAGCCGTCGCCGTCACTGTCGCTGAAGAACGGGTCGCTGTTGGTGGGATCCCCGTCGGCGCCGCCGCAGTCGGTGTCGAGCCCGTCGCCACACGGGTCGGATGCGCCGGGGTGCACGCCAGCGTCGCCGTCTTCGCAGTCACCGGGGGTGTCGGAGTACCCGACGGGCGGGTTCACCTCACAGGACTCGGACGGCTGAGTGGTGTCGCCGTACCCGTCATTGTCGTCGTCGACGTAGTACGTCACGCCGTCGACGGTGCCGAGGTCGGGATCGCCGTCACAGTTCTGGTCGCCTTGGGCGCAGGTCTCGTCGGCGTAGGTGTACACGGTCGCGTCGCCGTCGTCGCAGTCTTGGTTGTACGTCTCGCCGGCGGCGTTGGTGAGGTAGTCACACGGACCCCCGGGGGCGAAGCACGCCTCGGTCGGGAGGTCGGCCCCTTGGCCGTCTCCGTCACAGTCGGGGTACCACAGCTGCTGGTCGGTCACGCCGGGGTCGGCGTCGTCGGACAGGGCGTCGCAGTCGTTGTCGCCTCCGTCACACACCTCGGCGTTGCCGGGGTAGTTCGCGCCGTCGGCGTCGTCACAGTCGTGCAGGTACGGCTCCCCGTCCGCGTCGCTGTCCAGGTACACGTCATCGGCGGCGGTCACCCCGGGG
>JBEBJC010000383.1:0-7416 GCA_040080105.1 Myxococcota bacterium | reverse complement strand
CGACGCCGCGCCGGGCCCGGACTGGCTCGCGGCGTTCGACCCGGAGTCGCACCGGCTGTTGGACCGGATCTACAGGGGGGAGCGGCCCCAGCGGCCGGTGGAGTGGGTCGCGCTGCCTCGGTCGGCTGCCACCCGGTCGCTGCGCGGGCGCACCCCCACCGACGTGGTGTTCCACAACCCCACCCCGGACCCCGTCCGGCTGTCGTGGCTCGACTACCACGGGACGTCCGTCGCGTACGGCGAGGTGCCGGCGTTCGGGATCCGCGCCCAGGCCACCTGGGTCAGCCACGTGTGGATCACCGCCGACCCGCGCGGCGAGCGCGGGCGGTACGTGGCGCAGACCCGCCCCGGCCGGGTGACGCTCGACTGACGGACGTCGGTCGGTCGGGCACGAGCCAACCTCCCTGATTCGCTGTCGCCGCCTTGCATCAGCGGTCGCGGGAGGCCGCGATGGTGGTGCAGGCATGGCTCGGGTGGATCGGGTGTGACGCTCGGGTCGAGGACGCGGGGCCCGCGGCTCGCGTCGCCGCACGCGCGGGGGCGACCGCCCACGCCCAGGTGTGTGACGCGCCGGTGGTCGAGCCGACCGCGGTGGTGTCGGTCGAGGTGACCGCCACCGAGCTCGACCCCACCCTGGCGCAGGCCGAGTGGGAGCTCGACGGAGCGTCCGGCACCGGCGACCCGTTCCCGAACCAGACCCACCGCCTGGCGCTGCCGGTGGGCGGGCCCACCCGGGACGAGCTGGTGCTGATCCTGCCGGGCACCGCGCAGGAGTGCGCCCAGTTCACCACGCTCGTCGACACGGCCGCGAGCTACGGGTTCGCCGCGCTGTGCCTCGGCTACCCGAACCAGCCGATGGTCGCCGAGACCTGCGCCGGCTCGGACGACCCGGCGTGCTCGGAGGGCGTGCGCACCGAGATCCTGTACGGGCTCGACGCCTCGCCGCTGCTCGCGCTGACCTCGGAGAACTCGGTCGCCGGCCGGCTCGCGGTGGCGTTGGACGTGCTGCACGCCGCGTTCCCCGCGGACGGGTGGGACCGGTACCTCGGCCCCGACGGGGTGGTGTGGGACCAGGTCGCGGCGGTCGGGTTCAGCCAGGGCGCGGGGCACGTGAGCCTGCTCGCGCGCGACCACGCGCTGTCCCGCGCGGTGCTGCTGTCGGGCGGGTGTGACCCGAGCGTCGAGGGGCGCTCCGCCTGGTGCACCGACCCGCGCGCGACCCCGCTCGACCACACGTTCCTGTACTGGCACCGCGACGAGCCCGCGGCCGCCGAGCTCGCGTCACTCGCGGACGCGCTCGGCCAGGGTCCGGCGGTCGACGTGGACACCTCGGGGCTCGGGTGCGCGCGCGCCCTGACCACCGGGCAGGAGACGGCGCAGACCCACGGGGTGGTGGCGGTGGACGGGGCGATCGCGGTGGACGACGCCGGCGCGCCGGTGGACGCGGCGGTGTACCAGTGGCTGCTGCTCGCCGACGCGCTCGCCCCGTGGCGCGCGTGACTACATGAAGTTGCGGGTGTGCAGCGACGACAGCTCGGCCGCGCGGGCCTCGTCGAACCCGAGCCGCTGCAGGTGCCCGCGCCGCGCCCGGTCCATCCGCCGGCCGAGGTCGACCACCCGGTCGAACCCGGCCCCGATCCGGACCGGGTCGAGCCCGCCCGCGGCCAGCACCACCAGCGCGTCGAACGTGGCCTCGGTGAGGCCCGCCGTCTGCTGCAGCGCCCGCTCCCGCCCGGCCGCCGCCGCCGCCAGGCGGTGCCGCAGGTCCGGGTCCCGCTCACAGGCGCGGCGGAGGTGCCCGACCGCGAACGCCACGTGCCGCGCCTCGTCCTGGGCCGCGAGCCGGGCGACGGTCGCGGTGATCGGGTCGGGAGCCACGTCGGCGAGGAACCGCAGCAGCTCGAGGAACGACGCCTCCCCCATCACCGACAGCAGGAAGCTCGCGAGCGGCCACTCGGGCTCGCGCACCAGCGTCGCCAGCGAGGCCTGTCCGCCGCGGCCCGACCGACCCACCGCGCCGCCCATCGACGCCCGCCGGGTGAACACCTCGATGTGGCGCGCTTCGTCTGCGATCTGGGTCGCGAGGAACGCCACCACCTCGCGGTAGTGCGGGTGGATCGTGGGCAGGAACCGCGCGGGCACCAGCAGCGCCGCCGCCTCGTTCTCGACCAGGTAGGTCATCACCTGCACCACCGCGGCCTCGACCGCCGGGTCGGTGGACCGGGGCGCGTCCCACGGGACGGTGGCCGGGTCCCACTGGGCGGCCACCGCGGCGGCGTACAGGCGCGGCGCGTCGTCGTCCCAGATCTCGTCGCGGGTCGACAGCGCGAACGACAGCTCGGGCGCGCCGTCCTCCACCACCGCCCCCCGCGCGGCGAGGCCCCACCTCGGGTCGGCGACCGCCGCCACCGCGCCCGGCACGGTCGGGTCGGGGTGACCACTCGCGAGCGCGCCGGTCCACCGCGGATCGGGGGCGGCGGTGACCCGCAGCCCGTCACAGCGCAACCCGCGCGGGCGACACCACGCGGCGAGCTGCCCGGCGAGCTCGGGGTCGGACCCCACGAGCTCGATCTCGGCGCCGGCCGGAGCGGCGCCGAGCGCTTGCGCGACCAGCACGGTCCCGCCCCGCTCGAGCGACAGCTCGCCGAGGGAGAGCTTCACCGGTCCACGAACGCGCGGACCTGGGCCGCCCCGGGGAAGTCGAGCTGGTCCACCGCGCTCGCCAGCTGGTCGAACCGGGTGGTGCGCGGAGGCCGCCACTGGCGCAGACCTTCGAGCTCGAGCAGCGGGCGGACCTCGGGGTCGTCCCACGACATCGCGAGCAGCAGCTCGGCGAACGTGTTCACGTCCGCGTCGCGCACCCCGCGGATCGCGGTGAACAGGCAGTGGTCGTACGGCAGGGACCGCCCGACCACCCGGGCGAGCCCGGTCGGCAGGGTCCCCTCGCGGGTGAACACCGTGAGGTTCCCGTCGATCAGGCACGCCGCGTCGACGGTGCCCGCGACGAGCGCCCGCACCGCGTCGCGTTCGCCGCCCACGTGATCGCCGTGTTTGCCCGGCAACACGTCGAACACGACCACCTCCGGCCGAACGCCCGCGGCGCGCAACAGCTCGAGCGGGATCAGGCTCGCCTGGGGTGAGTCGTACGCGCCCACCGCGACCCGCTTGCCGTCGAGGTCCGCCAGCCGCCGGATCGGGCCGTCCTCGCGGGCCACCACCAGGCTGGTGAGGTCCTGGTCGGTGTCGCGCATCGCGAAGCCGTACGCCTCCCTCCCGGCGCGGGCGGCCTTTCGCTCGGTCTCGACCCACGCGAGCGGCGAGTTCCACGCGGTGTGGACCTGCCCCGCGAGCAGCGCGTCGACCTGCCGCTCGTAGTTCGAGTACAACACGTAGTCCGCCGGCAGCCCGCGCCGCCCGAGCCAGCTGCAGAACCCCTCCCAGATGGTGACCACCTTGGGGTCGTACGCGACCGCGCCGATCGTCAACGGCATGGGCGTCATCCGAACAGCGGGAGGCCGAGGGTGGCCTTGCCGATGAAGTCGTACAGCACGTCGGCGGTGGGCGCCATCACCGACGACGCCTGCGCGTCGCGGAACGCCCGCTCGACCCCGAGCTCCTTGCGGTACGCGGCCCCGCCGCACACCCGCATCGCGGTGGCGGTCACCTCGAGCGCCGCCTCACCGGCGGCCGCCTTCACCTCGAGCACCCGCAGCATCGTGTCGGGGCGACCGCTGGCCATCGCGGCCATCGTGTCGGTCCACAGGCACCGGACCAGGTCGGTCTTCAGCCGCGCCTTCGCGTAGTACGCCCGCACCGTCGGCAGCGCGGACAGCGCCTCACCGGTGTGCTGGAACCGGGTCGCACCGAGGTGGGCCGCGGCCCCCGCGAGCGCCCCCTCGCACAACCCGATCGAACACGCGGCGTTGAGCAGGTTGAACATCGGCAACACCACGCCCATCATCACGTCGAACCCGCCGCCGTCGGGGCCGAGGCGGTTCGTCGCCGGCACCCGGACCTCGCGCGCGGTGAGCGGCGACGAGTCGTTGCCGCGCAGGCCGAGCCCGTCGAACTCGCCCGGCACCTCGATCCCCGCCCGGCTCCGCTCGACCAGCCACACGGTCGACGGGCCGTCGGCGGCGACGGGCTTGCTGCTCCACACGTACGCGGTGGCGTACGACGCGCTGGTGACCCAGCTCTTCTGCGCGTCGAGCACCACCTGGTCGCCGTCGGCGCGGGCGGTCGACACCGGGGCCCAGAACGCGCTGCGGCTGCCGACCTCGGAGAACGCCAGCGTCGACAGGTGCTCACCCGCCGCCACCGCGCGGTTCACCTCGGGCGAGCCGTGCGCCGCGATCACCGCCGCGCCGCAGTAGTGCATCGCGAGGATCATCGCGGAGCTCCCACACGCGCGGGCCACCCGCTCGACCACCGCGGCGGCGTCACCTGCGGTGCCTCCGAGGCCCCCGTGTGCGACCGGGGTCACGAGCCCCATCAGCCCGGCCTCGGTGAGGGCGCGGACCGCGTGGCCCGGGAACGCCGCGGACCGGTCGGTGTCGACCGCTAGGTCGGTGATCGTGGGCAACGCAGCGTTCAAGCGTTCGAGCGCGCGCTCGGTGATCGACATGGAGCCTCCAGGGCGGACCCGGAGACCCGAGATCAGCCCGATGTGGGGACGGACGGCCGGGACCCTCCCGGCCGCGCCGATGTTCAGCGGGTGGTGTTCGACATGACCTCTCTCCGCGAGCGGCGACCAGGGTGGACCGCCCCGCGCGAAAGGTCAAGCCTCACCGCCCGGGCCACCACGGCAGCGTGGCGCCGAACAGCGCCAGCACGCTCCCCATACACCCGCCGCCACACGCCACCCCGATCGCCAACACCACCACCGCCCCGAGCGCCCGCCCGAGCCACGACGCGCGGGGGGGCAGCGACATCAGGCGGGTGGTGGGCGGGACCGAGTTCCGGCTCGGATCGATCGACCGGAACCCTTGCTCGAGCACCACCGTGGCCTGCGACGAGGACCACGCCCGGTCGGTGCCGTCGAGCTCCCCGGGCTCGAGCGCCACGTCCGCGCCGGTCGGGGGACGATCGGGGGGCGGGTCGAGCTGGTCGACCAGCGGAGGCGCGTCCGCAGGCAGCGGCACCCGGCCGAGCACCTCCCGCAGCGCCTCCTCCATCGCGCGCACGCTCTCGTACCGGTGGGTGTGCACGAGCTCCGTCGCCCGGCGGACGATCGGGCGCACCTCGGCCGGCACCAGCGCCAGGGCTGTCTCGCGGTCGTCGGTGTACAGGCTCGTCGGGCGGCGACCGGTGGAGATCGCGAACAGCGTGGCGCCCGCCCCGTAGATGTCGGCGCGGAAGTCGACCTTCGACGCGTCGCGGTGCTGCTCGGGCGGCATGTACGCGAGGGTGCCGAGGGACATGTTCGACTGGGTGAGGCGGCTCGACTGCTGGACCCGCGCCACCCCGAAGTCGCCGACCTTCACGCTCCCCTGTGGGTCGAGCAGCAGGTTCTGCGGCTTCACGTCGCGGTGGATCACCCCGGCCTCGTGTGCGGCGTGGAGCGCCGCCGCGGTGTCGGCCACGATCGCCAGCGCGTGGTGCAGGTGCACCCGCCCCCGGTCGAGCCGCGCGGCGACGGTCCCGCCCTCGACGTACTCCATCACCATGTACGGGCACGCGACCGTGTCGACCAGGTCGAACAGCCGGACCAGGTTCGGGTGCTCGATCCGCGCGAGGGTGCGGGCCTCCTGCACGAACCGGGCGCGCAGGATCGGCTCCCCGACCGCGTCGGCGCTCATGACCTTCACCGCGCACCACCGCAGCAGCCGCTCGTCCCAGCACAGGTACACGCGGGACATCCCGCCTTCCCCGAGGCGACGCGCGATCACGTACCGCTGGCCGATACCCGCGGTCATTGGGCCCGAGCGGCGCGGTAGTGCTCGAGCACGGTGAGCACCGACACGACCGCGGTGGCCCCCGCCAGCACCCACACGCTGCGCTCACCCAGCTGCTGCGGGTCGCCGGGGGCGAACACGTCGATCAGCGGGACCAGCACCTTCGACGCGCCGTGGGTGCGGTTGTACCAACCGACCCCGAGCGTCGCCGCCAAGAACACCACCGGTGCCAGGTACCGCGCCATGGGTGGACCTCTACACCTGGTACCTGGACTTGTCACCGATGTCGTAGTGCGCCGGCATCCTGAGCTTGGCGACCGCGAGCAGCGCGAACACCGCGGCGGCCAACGCCAGCGGCCCGGCCGCGAGCGGCGCGAACCCGACCCGCATCGGCACGAGCGCGCCCGCGAGCAGCGGCGGCACCAACACGACCACCGGCAGGCGGAAGCACATCCGCTCCTTGAGCGCGACCGCCGAGAACACCACGAACAGGAAGCCGAGCCCCGCGTCGTGGACCCACGCGGCGACCCCGCCGTGCAGCGGGATCGCGGTGAGCACCGCGCCGGTCCACCCGGCAGCTCCGATGATCCACCGGATCGTCGGGTCGTACAGGTGCAGGTCGGCCGCGATCAGGCCCACCGCCGCCAACACCGCCCACCGCGCCCACACCGGGTCGAGCTCGGCGCCGAACGTCCCCGCGAGGGCCGCGAGCGCGAACGCCCCCACGCACAGCCCTCCGCGGTACAATCCGACCGTCCACCGATCGAGCGGGGTCAGCTCCGCCACGTGCTCTGGGTTCGCCATCGGCGACAGTGTAGCGGAACGGCGGAGACGGGGAGCGTCCGATGTGGTTCTGGGTCGCGGCGGCGTGGGCAGGGGGCGCCGAGGAGGCGTGTGGGGTGCAGATCACCGACGGGCGCTTCCGCGCGCTCGAGCCGGCGCTGGTGTTCGACACGGGGAAGCCCTCGCTGTCGGCGAGCTCCGCCCCCGCGCTGGACGCGCTCGCCTGCGCGCTCGGGGCCGAGCCCGGGAGGACTCTGTACGTCGGCGTGCACACCGACGCGCGGGGCGTCGAGGCGTACAACCTCACGATGTCGGGCGCGCGCGCGCAGGCGGTCGCCGAGGCGCTGGTCGCGCGCGGGGTGGCGGCGCAGCGGGTGGTCGCCGCGGGCTACGGGGAGAGCCGGCCGCTCACCGCAGATACCAGCGCCACAGGGCAGGCCACCAATCGCCGGGTCGAGCTGTCGACGGACCCCCTGCCGGCCCCGCCGGTCGCTCCGGCGCCCCCGGTCGCGACAGCACCCGAGCCGCCGCCGGTCGACCCGTGCGCGCGGTGGAGGGCGCTCGCCACCGCCCTGCCGTGGCCGAGCTGCCAGGGGGTGCCCGGGGCGTTCTCGTGCGCGAGGCCCGAGGCGAGCGCCGCGCTGGCCGAGACCGCCGGCCGGTGTCTCGGGGTGGCGGTGGCGGTCGACGGCGCCGACCGGTTCGTGCAGACCCCCGCGGGCCCCGTCACGTTCGCCGG
>JBEBJC010000382.1:0-7417 GCA_040080105.1 Myxococcota bacterium | reverse complement strand
GTGTCGAACGCGGACCCGTTCGTGAGCCGGCGCGCCGCGCGGATGCGGCGGGTGGGCGGGGCGTGGGAGGTCGAGGCGCTCGACCAGGGCGAGTGCCTGGTGGTGCACCGCGAAGACGGCACCCGGATCCGCCCGCACCACACCCCCACCCGGTGGGTGACGGTCCGCGGCGGCGACACGCTCGAGTTCAACGACGGCAGCAGCGGCCGGGTGATCCGGGTCGGCGTGTCCGTGGTGGTCGACCGGGCTTCGTAACGCCCGCACCCTGCGCGCCACGGTCCCACGCTGCGTTCAGGACCAAAAGTTGCAAGGAAGTCCGGTCGACGAACGTCCGTGTTGCGCTGGACAGCGAACCGGAGGGCGCGATGCGTGGCGTGGTTCGGGAGCAGCCGGACGTGTTCCGGGTGGACCTGCGCGTGGTCGGCGGCGGCCGGCTGTGGCCGCTCACCCACCGCGGTTGGCGGGTCGACCCGCACGTGGTGGCGACGGCGGTGCTCGCCCTGATGGACGCGTGTGACGACCGCGACGCCCGCGGGCGGCTGTTGGTGTGGAACCGGTACCGCCTGTTCCTGTCGCAGGTCGACTACGACACGCTCCGGCCGCTGCTCGACCGCCTTCGCACCGACCTGTTCGAGCTGATGCAGGAGCGCCTCGACAAGCTCGGCGCCGGGGTCGTCGGGCCGCTCCAGCTCGACGTGCTGGTGGCGGAGGACGCGCCGCAGGCCTCGGGCACCGCGCTGGTCCAGGTCGCGTTCCAGGCCGCTGCGCCGGTGTTGCACGCTCCCGACGCCACCGTGCGCGCCGGCCGGTACGCCGACGAGGGCACCACCAGCACCACCCTGCGGGTCGCCGAGCCCACCGGGCCGTCGGTGACCACGCTGGTGTGGGCCGGGGGCAGCGCGCCGCTCGCCCAAGGAGTGCGGTTGGTGGTGGGGCGGCCCCACCAGGGCTCGGCCGGCGCGTTCGTGCCGCTGCACGGGGCCGGACCCACGGTGAACAAGCGGCAGGCGCTGGTCGAGCCCACCGCCGAGGGCGCGATCGTCGGCCGGCTGCTGCGGGCGAACCCGGTCCAGGTGAACGGCCAGCTCGTCGCGCCCGGGTCCGAGATCTAGGTCCGCGGGTTCCCGATCCAGTTGTCGCTGTCGGACGGGGCGCTCCGCCCGACCCTGCACCGCGACGAGGTCGAGGCCAGCACCCAGATCCGGGTGGTCCGGTGATCGCGTGGCTCGAGCGCCTCGCGCTCGCGGCGATCGGGGCGGCGGTCGCGTGGGGGGTGTCGATCGCCCCGCGCCACGCGTTGGCCGAGGCCGCGGATCGAGCGGGGGAGCTCGCGCGCACGCCCGACCAGGTGCTCGCGGCGAGCTGGCAGGGGTTCGCGCTGTGGGCCGCCGGGGTGGGGCTGCTCGCGCTCGGGCGGTTCGTGAGCGTGCGCCGTGGGGCGGCGATCGCGGCCGGGGCGTGGCTCGTCCCCGCCCTCGCGCTCGCCACCGGCCTCGGGCTGGTGCTCCAGCTCGGGTACGGCGACCCGCTGCACGCCGACGGCTGGCCCGGCGAGCGGTACGCCGACGGGGTGCTGCTCGGTGGCCTGGTGGGCGGCGCGCTGCTCGCGGCGCGGCTCGACCTCGGGGAGTGGATCGAGCGCGCGCAGGTGGCGCTGGTGGTCGCGATCGTCGGGGCGTTCGTGGCGCTGGCGCTGTTCGGCTCGGGACCGGCGGGCTCGGACGCGCGGATCCACCTGGGTCCGATCCAGCCGCTCGAGGGAGTGAAGGTCGCGTTCGTGTTGTTCCTCGCCGGGACGCTCGGCCGCCGGTCGTCCACGATCCGGTGGCACCGCCACCACGCGTGGGGCGGGCTGCTGCGGATGCCGCGCCCGCGGCTGCTGTTGCCCGCGTTGGCGGTGCTCGGCGTGTTGTTCGCCGGCCTGTTCCTGGTGCGCGACCTCGGTCCGACGCTGGTGTTGTCGGCGGTGTTCCTGGTGGTGCTGTACCTGGTCACCGGCTCGCCCGGGTGGGTCGGCGCGGCGGTGGGCTCGGTCGCGCTCGGCGTGGTGGCGATCGCGCTGCAGCCCGAGGTGGTCGGGTCCGAGCGGGTGGCGGTGCGCCTGCGGATGTGGACCCACCCCTGGCTGAACGGGATCCCGAACGGCGACCAGCTCGCCGCGTCGCGGTGGGCGATCGCCGCGGGCGGCCTCGACGGGCTCGGCCTCGGCGCTGGGCGGGCGATCCCCGCCGGACACACCGACCTCGCGATCGCCCACCTCGCGGAGGAGCTCGGGTTCGTCGGGGTGTGTGCGTACCTCGGCGCGCTGGTCGCGATCGTGGGGGCCGGCCTGGTGGTGGCGGGGCGGAACCGCACCCCCGAGCGGATGCTCGCCGCTGGCGGCCTGTCGCTGCTGCTCGCGGCGCAGGCGGCGGTGATCCTCGGAGGGACCACCGGCGCGCTGCCGCTGACCGGGATCGTCGCGCCGTTCCTGTCGTCGGGGCGCACCAGCACCACCGTGTTCGTGATCCTGGTCGCGATGTTGGCGAAGCTCGCCGAGCAGGGCCAGGTGCGGGCCGACACCGAGGTGCTCGCGGAGATGCGCCGCACGATCGCCGGCGCCGGGCTCGGGCTCGGCGCGCTCGCGGTGTCGGCCGCGTGCCTGCTGTTCGTGGAGGGGGTGGTCCTCGGGCCCGCCACCTCCGCCCGCGGGGTGGTGACCACCCTCGCCGACGGGACGATCGCGGTGCGGTACGACCCGCGGGTCCAGGCGATCGCCGACCGGATCCAGCGCGGGTCGTTGCTCGACCGCGAGGGCCGGGTGCTGGTCGGCACCGACGCGGACAACCACCGCACCTGGCCGCTCGGGCGCGCGTTCGGGACCCTGGCGGGTCCGGCCGAGGCCGAGGTGCTGCGCCCGCAGTGGTCCCTCGAGCGGGTTTGGGACGAGCGGCTGCGGGGGTACCCGGAGCGCGACGACGGACCGGCGGTGTGGCTGTCGGAGCCCGACGGCCGGCTGCTGTTCGCGGTGCCGTCGCGGGTCGAGCGGCCCGGCGACCGGGCGCGGGCCGAGGCGATGGCGCCGGCGGCGCGCCTGCTCCCCCTCCCCTCGCCCGACCTGACCAGCCTGGTCCGGTTGCTGCGGGCCCCCGACGCCGAGATCGAGCGGATCGCGCACGACGCCGAGTCGCGCTCGGTGCGGCTGACCATCGACGCCGAGCTGCAGCAGAAGGCGTCCGAGATCCTGGCCCACTGGTCGAAGAACGCCGAGGCCGGCGCCGCGGTGGTGGTCGACGTGGACTCGGGCGAGGTGCTCGCGCGGGCGCAGGTCCCCGACTACGACCCGTCCGAAGGGACCTGGCGCAAGCTCGTGTGGGACCACGACCCGGTGTTCACCGGGGTATACGGCGGGTGGACCGACAAGACCGGCCCGCTCGGCACTGCGCAGGCGGGGTCGATCGCGAAGCTGGTGACCGCCGCGGCGGCGGCGCGGACCGGCGCGATCACGTTCGAGGGCCAGGGGTGCGACGTGCGCGCCACCCCGCGGTTCGGCTGTGTGGAGCGCGACCGCCAGGGGCCGATGTTCACCCGCGACGGATGGACCAAGCCGATCCACGACCACGCCAAGGACCCCACCCACGGCGAGATCGACCTGGTCTCCGCGCTCGCGGTGTCGTGCAACGTGTACTTCGGCCAGCTCGGGCTGGAGCTCGGGCCGGAGCCCCTGCAGGAGCTGGTCGCGGCCGGGCTCGAGCTCGGGTGGTCCGACACGTTCGAGCCGGGTCCGGCCGAGAGCCGCACGCTCGCGTCGACCGCGTTCGGGCAGGGCTCCGCGGCGATGTCGCCGATCCAAGCGGCGCGGATGGTGGCGATGATCGGCGGCGGCGGCGTGTACCGCCGGTGCTCACCCGATCTCGCGCTGACCGGCCCGTGTGAGGCGACGGTGCTCGTGCCCGACGAGCGGTCGCTGGTGCCGATCCTCGCCGGGATGCAGGCGGCGATGACCCGCGGCACCGGGCGCGGCCTCGCGATCGACGGGGTCCGGGTGTACGGCAAGACCGGCACCGCCGACGCGATCGGGGTCGAGGCGGAGGGAGCGTACGGGATCGCGGCGGGCGACCGCGATGCACCGACCCACTCGTGGTTCGTGGCGTTCGCCGAGCCGGAGGAGACCGCGCCGTGTGAGCCGCGCACCGGGGAGCGCCTGGCGGTGGCGGTGCTGATCTCGCGCGGAGGCTCGGGTCGGGGGGCGGCCGCCCCGGCGGCGATCGACCTGTTGCGCAGCGCGCGCGACCTCGGGTACCTGACGCCCACCGTCGGCGACGCGGAGGACCCATGAACACCGCCACCCTGATCCCGGCGAACCCGCTGGACGGCGACCTCCTGCGTGAGGACGAGCACGAGTGGGTCGTGCGCACCGAGCGGGGCTCGAGCGCGGCGCTCACCCGGGTCGCGCGGCGGGCGGTGACCCCCGAGCAGGCGGAGGCGCTGCGCCACGCGGTGACGACCGGCGCCCCGCTCGACGAGCGACTGCCGTGGGAGCTGCGCCGGATCCTGGAGGGGTACCGGGTCCGCGCGTCGCTGCCCGCAGCGTGGCCGCTGCCGCCGGTGGTCGACGCCGGGGTGACCGATCAGGGCCTGCCGTTCGTGAGCCGCGGGTGGATCGAGGGCACGGCCCTGTCGCGCGGGTGGGCGGGGCTCGTGCCCGAGCTGCGGGACGAGGTGCTGGTCCAGGTGCTCGACCTGTTGTCCCAGCTGCACGGCGCGACCGTGGTGGTGCAGGACCTCAAGCCGGACAACGTGGTGATCGACGCCGACTGTCGTCTGTGGCTGGTCGACCTCGAGTCGCTGCGACTGGCGCCGGCGGGCGCGCTGCCGTGCACCCACTACACCCCGCGGTTCGCCGCGCCCGAGCAGCTCCGCGGGCGGGTCAGCACGCCGGCGTCCGACCTGTACGCGTTCGGCCGGATGGCGGCGGAGCTCGAGGGCGGCGTGCCGGCGGCGAAGTGGGCGCCGGTGGTGGGCGCGTGCCTGGCGGAGGACCCGCGGCTGCGTCCGACGGCCGCCGCCGCCGCGCGCGGGGGCCAAGGTCTGTTCACCTCCGACGCGACGATCCGGGTCCCCGAGCCCGAGGCGCTGTCGGCGGAGGCGTCGACCCCGCCCACGCTCGAGCAGGCGCTGCCGGTGCCCGCCCCGTCGGCCCCACCGACGCGCACACGGTGGCGCGCGGGGTTCGCGGCGGCCTCGGCGGCGCTGGTGGTGGCGCTCGCGCTGGGGACCGCTGGTGCAGCCCGGTGGACCGCCGATCGCCGCGCGCAGACGGTCGCCGCGGGCGAGCGGGCGGCCGACGCCCTGGTGGCCGAGGTCCGGGTCGGGCTGCGCGACCACAAGGTCGTCGCCGCGAAGAACAACGACCAGGAGCTCGCCCGGATCGCGGTGCTGGCCCGCCAGGCGGCGGTGCTCCGTCCGTCGGCCGATTCACTCGGGCTCGAGGCGCTCGCGACCGTGTGGTCGCAGCGGTGGCACTGGAAGGGCGCGCGGTGGGACCCCGAGGCGTTCGCGGTCGCCGATCGGCTGTCGCAGGGCGCGCTCGACCGCGGCCGCACCGCCGAGGGGGTGTTGGCGCGCGGCCTCGTCGCCGCGGCCGGGTGTCGGCACGCGCCGCGCGGGCCCGCGGTGGAGGCGTGGTGCGACGAGGCGGTGGCGACGCTGGACGAGGCGGCCGGGCTCGGGCCGGACTGGCTCGCGGTGGAGGCGCGGTGGGGCGCGGTGATGGTGCTCGACACCCGGGCGAAGCGGGCGCTCGACCGCGGCGACCGCGACGGCGCGGTGGCGTACGCGAGCGAGGCGCTGCGCACGTGTGAGCTGGCCCGCCCGGCGCTGCCGGCGGCGAAGGTGAACGGCGCGGAGCTGGTCGAGGACTGCGCGTGGGCTGCCGGCGCCGCGCGCGACCCCACCGCGTGGCTCGGGTGGTCGGGTTGGCTGCTCGAGCACCGCACCGACGGCACCCACGTACCTCCCGCGTTGCTCGCCGAGATCTCGCGGTCGGCGGCACCCGAATGCGCCCGGCTCGACACCGACGCCCAGGGGCTGCCGGTGGTCCCGGGGGTGCTCGCGGTGCTCACGGGCGACGCGACGCCGAACCCGTGGGCGAACTGGTGCGGCGGGATGGCGGGCCGAGCGCTGCGGTGCGCCGGGATGTCGCTCGATCCTTCGGATCCGGTCCGGCGTGCGCGACCCGAGTGGTGCCCGCGCTGACCCGTCAGGGGCAGACCTGGACCCCGGTGTCGTGGTCGATCGGGAAGTCGGGGTCGACGCCGGTGTCCGCGACCTCGGGCGGGTACGGCGCGGCGTCGTACACCAGCTCGGCCGTGTACCCGGCGAGCGTCAGGGTGAGCCGCTCGTACGCCGCCGCCTGATCGGCGTCCATCCCGCACACCACCAGGTCCGGGCCCTCGAACCGGGTCCCCGCGTAGTCGAAGAACATCACCTTGCCGCTGTTGTTGTCCACGATCAGCTTGTACTGCTCGTCGCGGATCATCTGGCGGTCGACCTCGGTGTACGGCCCGGGCCCGGGCGGGCCGAACAGCTCCGAGTACACGAACGCCCGGCCCGCCGAGGTCGGGTCCTGCAGCAGCGGCGTGAGGCTGACCCCGTCGATCGCGTACGGGCGGGTCGCGTCGAGCACCGCCGGGACCGCGCCCACGTCGACCCCCATCCACTCCGCGACGGTCGGGAACACGTCGACCAGGTCGACGAACGCGGCCGACCGCGAACCGGGGACGGCCACCGCCGGGCCGCTCACGATCAGCGGCACGTGGACCCCACCGTCGAACAGCGTGCCCTTCGCCCGGTTCGGGTCGACCCAGTCCGACGCCTCGGCCCGGTGGGTGCCGTTGTCGGTGGTGAGCACGATCGTGGTCCGCGCCAGCACCTCCGGCGGGATCGCGGCGAGCAGGCGCGCGAGCTCGGTGTCGATGCCCTCGAGCATCTGGCGGGTGGTGTAGCCGTCGCCCGCAGGGGGATCGACCGGCACGAGCTCGGCCGGAGGGGCCTCGAGCGGCAGGTGGGTGGCGTTGGTCGACACCATCAGCATCCACGGCTCGGCCATCACCCCGACCCGCGCCACCGCGTCGTCGAACGTGTCGGTGGTGGCGTAGGTCGTGGTGTCGACCACCGCTCCGTCGACCACCTTGTCCCAGTCGAAGTACGACAAGTACTTGTCCTGGATGGTGTACAGGTTCGCGAACGCGCCGGCGTACCACCCCCAGCCCTGGACGCCCGGGTGGCCGTACCCGCTCTCCGCCACCTCGGTCCCGAGGTGCCACTTCCCGGCGTACGAGCTCTGGACTTCGTAGTACGGCGACAGACGACCGAGCTCGGCGAGGGTGAGCTGGGCCGGCGGCAGCTCCCACGGCTGGTCCTCGCGCCAGTTCGC
>JBEBJC010001532.1:0-1506 GCA_040080105.1 Myxococcota bacterium | reverse complement strand
CGAATTCGGCATGGCCGACGACGAGATCCTGCTGGTCATCACCGCGATCGGGAACCATCACGAGAACGACGGCGATCCGGTCAACGACATCGCCGCGGGGCCGGCCCGGAACACGAGCGACGGGTGACGCTCGAACGGCAGCGCCACCTTGACCTCCGACGCTGCAGCCAGCGGCACCCGCACCGCCGGCCAACTGGATCGGGCCGGCGGCGCCCCGTCGGCGTGTCGGTCGGCGGCGAAGCGCTCGACCGCAGCGGCCCTCGCCTGGTCCGCCAACAGGGCGTCGGTGCACGGCTCGCCGTCGAACGCGAGCGCGCGGATCGGCAGGTCGACCGACGGCGCCCGGCGATCGGGCCGGAGCGACAACGCGCGCTCCCCTCGCCCGTCGGGCGGGCAGATCTGGGGCGCCGGACCTGCGCCCACGCCGCCGCGGTACGTCGCCGACAGGTGCACCCAACCCGCCGCGAGGTCGGCGTCGCCGAACGCCACCTCCACCTCGCCGTACGGGTGGGGGTCGGCCGAGTCGAGCGGGAGGTACGCGAGCGGCGCGTCCTCGGTGGCGCCGTCGACGAACGCGAACGAGGTGACCGACGGGACCTCGCCCGCGTGGGCGCCGGGGTGAGGGTTGTCGGCGAGGTACGCCGCGTCCGGGTCGGAGGGCTCGGAGCCGAACACCCACCGCCCGAACGGCCGATCGTCCGCGAACGCGCCGGTCGACACGACCGCACCCGCCGCGTCTCGGGAGGTCCAGGTCCCGGTCCGCCCGCCGTCTGGGCCGAACTCCCCTTCCAGCCTCACCACGCCGCGATCCTCGACCCGGAACACCCCCAGCGGCCGCGGCGGCGCCCCGGTCGCGGCGCACGCGCGGACCAACCCGTCGCCGCCGGTGGCCCACGGGGCGAACAGCTCGACCTGGCCCTCGGGGCAGGCTCCCCGTTCGAGCCCCACCGGCACGACGTCGTGGTCGCGCAGGGTGAGCCCGGTCCCCTCGCGCGCGACGGTGAGCACGCCGAACCGCCGCTCGGCGTCGCTCCAGTACACGCCCACCGCGGCCTGGTCGGAGCGGCTCGCCACCCGGACGTCCGACGGCCAGCTCGCCACCACCGCGCTCGGCGCGAGCGGGCCGTACCGCACGTACGCGCCGTCGTCGTCGACCCCCGCGGCGGTCGGGCGGACCCCGGCCGGGACGAACGCCGCGAGGCGATCCGGCAGATCGAGGGGTCCCCCGGTCCCCGGATCCACCTCCGGATCCACCACCTCCGGCGCGACCCCGCTGCACGCCAGCGACCACCCCACGATCACCCACCCGACACGGCTCGAGCTCATCGCGCCATGGTATCGCCTACGGAGCGGTCGGCGAGCCCGAGGTGGTGACCGGCGGCTCGACCTCGATCGCGCCGAGATCCACCGGGCCGGTGCGCACCGCGGTGTAGTCGGTCTCGATCCTGAGCGCGACGCCGAGCCCGACGCCGCCGATCTCGCACCCGCCCGCCCACTCGTACGCCA
>JBEBJC010001531.1:0-1506 GCA_040080105.1 Myxococcota bacterium | reverse complement strand
GGTCGTGACCGTCCGTTCGTCACCGGTCTTTTCGTTCTTCACCGACACCGTCGCACCGGAGATAAACGACCCGGACGGGTCGAGCACGGTTCCGGTAAATCGACCATCCGTCTGTGCGTAGCCAAGCGTCGGCATGAGCGCAATCGCAAGGATCAGCACCCACGTCCGCGTAAGGATCGTTCTCATATCCTGTCGTTCTCCTAGCCTGTGTAGAGATGTGAATCTCATGTCCTTGCCAGCGTAGGGTGGGGGTGTAACGAACGCGTGACAGGCCCGATCCGACGACGTTAAAGATGGCGGCGGCCCCTGGGAGGCGGCCGGGGCCGCCGGCGGGCGCGACCCACCGGAGGGCGCGGCGTGGCTCGGCCCGGTCGACGGGCGCGACGCGCCGGAGCTGCGGCTGGTCGACCCGGTGGCGCGGCCCGAGGACGGGCGAGCAGCGGCGCCCTTGCCGGACGGGCGACCCTTCGCGCCGGCCTTGTTCCGGGTCGCGTCGAGGTCGGGCCGCGCGTCGTCGGCGCCGAGCTCCGTCGTGGTCAGGTCGTCGATCCCGGAGGGCTCGGCCGCCAACGCGGGGGCACCAAATCCCAACAGCGCGAGGGGCAGCACGGTCAAGCGGCTCATGGGCGTCTCCTTCGTTCGCTGAACCAGACGCGGGCGCTGGGCCTTCATTCGAGCGCCCCGGTGGATCGCGGCGCGGATCCGGTCCCCCACGCGCCGATCTCGCGGGGTAAGGTCGGTGGGAGGGTCGCGATGTGGTGGTTGCTGGGGGCGTGTGCGCCGACCGCGCCGTCCGGGTCGTTCCTGGGCGAGTACAAGGAAGGAACGGTGCAGATCGCGGTCGCGGTCAACGAAGGTGAGGTCGACGTGTTGTTCCTCGGCTCCGGCGACCAGCTGCACGCCGAGACACGCTCGTTCGCCGCCACCGCCGCAGCCGACGGCACGTTCGGCGCCAGCGCCGACGGGTTCGACCTCGAGGGGGAGATCGCCGACACCCGGGTGTTCGGGCAGATCATCGACGGTGCGGGCGTCCGCGTCCCGTGGACCACCACCTCGCCGCCGGACCCCTCGATCGACGGGCTGTGGAGGCCGCCCGAGCCGGTGGGCGCGTGTGACGCGGGGGTGATGGTGTACAACTCGGGTTACCAGCTGGCCGGCGCGTACTGCCCCGACGCCGACACCACGGTGGCGGTCACCCCGGTCGACCTCACCCCGCAAGACGGGCGGGTCGGGGTCGCCGCGGGCGAGGTGGAGTTCGAGGTGGTCCCGATGTTCCCGATCGAGCCCGAGTAGGGAGGACCGATGCTCCGCTGCGCCGTGTGGGCGTGGGTCGCCGCGTGTGCGGGCGACCCGGCCACCAAGACCACCGACCCCCGCGTCGACTCTGACGCAGACGCCGACGCCGACTCCGACAGCGACTCCGACGCGGACGTGGACGCCGACAGCGACACGGACGCAGACGCGGACTCCGACGCCGACACCGACCCCGACGCGGCACCGGTGGTG
>JBEBJC010001530.1:0-1506 GCA_040080105.1 Myxococcota bacterium | reverse complement strand
GGTGTGCACCGTCGCGTGCCCCGGCGGAACGTTCACCGGCACGTTGTCGTCCTCCAACACCTCGGACGAGTTCCAGGACGCGGTCGCCCGCACCGGCCTGTTCAGCGCGACGCTGACCGGACCCGGCGGCACCGACTTCGACCTGTACCTCGAGTACAAGAGCGGCTCGCGCTGGCGGACCCGGTCGAGCTCGCTCGGCTCGACCTCGACCGAGTCCATCTCGTACACCGAGGGCTCGAGCGTGCTGCACCGGTGGAAGGTCTCGCGTTGGTCCGGTGACGGCGCGTACACGTTGTGCGTGAAGTAGCGAGCTGAAGCCGCGCTCGGGTCAGGGCGCTGCCCCCCCGAGCGCAGCCACGAGCCGAGACGCCGCGCCCGCGAGGGCCAGGAACCCGAGCGGGATCGCCACGAGCAGGGCGGTCCACGCCGCGGCCCCGAGCGCGGACTCCGGCGAAGGTGGAGCGGCGTGCAGCGGGCGCTGCCCCGGCGCCGAGCGCTCGAGCGCGACGCGCATCGCCGACCGGCCCGAGAACACGAAGGTCACCAGGTCGGCGTCGGTCTCGCGCGCCGCCGCCCGCCGCAGGCGCCCCGGCACGTACACCACCCGCCGGCAGGCGCCGCACCGGACGCGCGGGCGCTTCGGCGGCGCGAGCGTGGCCCCACACGACGGGCAGCCGAGCCGAGCCGCCCGGGTCCCCGCGCCCGGCTCGAGCGTCGCCTCCGGATCCTCCCGATCGAGCGCGTGCTCCTCGGAGATCACGCCCCGCAAGGACGGAGCGCGGTGCTCCCACCCCGGCCCGAGCGCGTACCGCGCCACCTCCGCCTCGGCGCGCAGCACCAAGGTGTTCTCCTCGACCCGCCGCTCCCCAGCGTCGGGGTGCTGAGGACGGAGCCCGAGCTCGACCGCGTACGGCGCGCCCGAGGGGGACATCGGCGCCGCTGGCGCGACCCACACCCGCCAGCGCTCCGACAGCGGGCCCCCCGGGGCGACCGAGCCCTCGTCGCGACCGATGGTGTCCGGCGCGTACCACAGCCCCGCGGTGGACCGCTTGCTCGGCGCGAACGGGTTCACCTCGTCGATCGCCCAGGTCGACGGGAACATCCCCTCGGGCTCGTCCCCGAGCAGATCCGCCACCGCGTGCAGCCGGTTCAGCAGCTCGGTCCAGTCGGCGTCCGGCACGTGCTGCTCGGCGCCACACGCGGGGCAGGTCAGCTGGCCGTCGTCGGGGAGGCCGTCGAGCGGGATCCGCCGCGTACATTGTCGGCAAACCCGCTGCACCCGCGCCGCGGCGCACGGGGCGACCCGATCCACGGTCACCGCGTGAGCGCGCAGGTCGGAGGCGCACCCCTCACACGGGCCGGCCTCCGCGAGGGCGAACACACCGCACCGTCGACACACGCGCATCCCGCTCCGGGTATCCTCTCAGGCATGCGGTGGCTCGACATCGGCTGGGAGGCGCACGGGGTGGTGGCGATCGGCCAGTTCGCCACGGGGGTGGTGGCGAT
>JBEBJC010001529.1:0-1487 GCA_040080105.1 Myxococcota bacterium | reverse complement strand
CCGCGGTGCAGCGCGAGGGCGAGCGTCACGGCCATGATCGCCACGGTCACCACCAGCCCGAGCACCGACACCCCGGCGGCGCCTCCCGCCGCCACCGCCAGCCACCGCTCCGGGTGCGGCGGCGCGGTCGACGCGGTGGACCCGATCGCCCCCGGAGGCGTCGGGTCCGGCGGCGGATGGATGGCCTCCGGCTCGGGCCGCGCCGGCTCCACCACCGGCTCCACCACCGAGCCCGGCTCCCGGGAGCGCGCCTGGACGGGCTGGAACCGCGTCCCTTCGGAGCGGACCGGGGTCGGATCGGCCCACGACCTCGATCGACACCACGCGGCGAGGCTCGGCCCGGGCAGTTCGCCCCTGAGCCGGTCCGCGGCCTCCGACACCTCGGCGTGGGTCGGCCGATCCGCCGCCTCGTAGGCGAGCATCGACCGGAGCAACGTCGCGCCGCTTGGCGGCAGCGTGCGGGGCACCGGGCCGTGGGTGGTCAGGCCGTCGAGCCCGTCGCGCACGACCTGGTCGAACCGCGCGCGCTCGGCGCACATCGACGCGGCGTCGAGCAGCTCGGCGGGCAGCAGGGACGTGCCGCACACCCCCTCGTACAGCACGCACCCGAGCGCGAACACGTCCGCCGCGGGCTTGGGCGGGTCGCCGAGGCGGTACCGCTCGGGCGCGAAGTACCTCGGCGTGCCGACCAGCAGGTGGGTCTGGGTGTGCGCGGATCGATCGAGCTCGGACCTGGCGATCCCGAAGTCCAGCAGCTTCACGTTTCCGTGGCGTCCGATCCGGATGTTGCTGGGCTTCACGTCCCGGTGGACCAGCGACAGGGTGGACCACGCGGTCGCGAGCGCGCTCGCCACGATCCCGACCACCTCGACCAGCGCCTGCGTGGGCATCGGGCGGCCGAGGTCCCCGATCAGCGCGGCCAGGTCTTCGCCCTCGACGTACTCGGTCACGAACGCCGACTGGCCATCGATCTCGACCAGGTCGAACGCGTGGACGATCGCGGGGTGGTCGAGCCGCGCGATCATCGCGGCCTCGTCCCGCAGCCGCTCGGCGGCCTGAGCGTGCGCGGACGGCTGGTGTCGGAGCAGCTTCAGCGCCACCCGGCGCGGAAGCCCGCCCTCCGTCGTCGTCTGCGCGAGGTACACCACCCCGAACCCGCCCTCTCCGAGCCGAGCGACGAGCTCGTACCGCCGGCCCCCTCGGTCGACCAGGACCTCACCGCCCACGGGATCCCCCGACGGCGAACGTACCTCGTCGTCGCCGGGGCGTGGTCCCCGATCTCGATGGAGGAACCGCGATCAGGGCAGGGCGGAGCCGTTCCGGAACTTCACCAGGAGCAGGTCCACCGCGTCGCGGGTCGCGCCCCAGCAGCCCCCCGCAGTCGAGCGCTCTGGTCAGGGGCAGCCGAGCGCCGCCTTCGCCCGCGCGGCGTACGCCCCCAGCGGCTCCGGAGCCCCGAGGTGCGGGGTGACCGCGTCGCACAGGGT
>JBEBJC010001528.1:0-1507 GCA_040080105.1 Myxococcota bacterium | reverse complement strand
GGAGCCGCTCGGCCGCCCGCGCCGGGCCGTCCTGCTGGGTGGTGCGGGCGGTGGCCCAGAACACCTGCCGGTCCGACCGCAGCGCGAGCGACAACGCGCCGACCAGCGCGGCGTCGGTCTTGCCGAGGCCGGTGGGCGCCTGCACCAGCACCGCGCGCCCCGCCTCGAGCCCCCACTCCACCGCCTCGGCGATCTCGCGCTGGCCCGGGCGCCACGACGCGTGGGGGATCGGCACCCCGCGCGGCCGCCGCGACTCGAGCCACGCGATCCGCCGCTCGCGGGCCTCGATCCACTTCCGCAGCCGCCGGGTGACCTCGGCCCCGACCGCCGCCGGGTCGACCGCGACCCCGAGCACGTGGCGCGACCCGTCGACCAGCGACACCAGCACCAGCCGCCCGACCGGCGACGGGTGGCCGGCCTCGGCGAGCATCCACAGGTACACCTCGAGCTGCTCGCGCCACGCGGCCCAGTCGACGGCGGTGGTCGCGAACAGGCGCCGCGCGTCGAGCGCGGTAGACTTCACCTCCTCGACCACCGTGTGGTCCCCCTCGAGCTGGAGCCCGTCGACCCGCCCCCACAGCTGCACGGTCCACGCGTCGACCGCGATCGTGCGCTTGACGGTGACCTCGGGGCGGTACTCGGCCCGCTCGGCGACCTGTTGGTCGGCGTACTCCTGGTGCACCCGCCGGCCCGCGGCGGCCCGCGCGGCGCGGGTCTGCACCACGTCGAGGGACGGGCCGCGCTCGCCCTCCACGAGGTCGCGCACCGACAGCTGGACCACCCGCTGCGCGTCGTCGAACCGGACCGCCATCGGGCCCTCGTAGCGAGCCGCGGCCCCGAGGCCCACCGCCGGGGTACGATCCGAGCCCGGGGGGCAGCCGTGACCGAGCCGCAGGTGGTGCTCAGGGACTTCGTGGAGGAGGACCTCGAGCCGTACGTGGCGTGGAACGAGCCGGGGCAGGCGTGGCACGCGTTCGACGCGCCGTACCTCCCCCACCCCCGGGTCGAGCCGGCGATGGTCGAGCGGATCCGCGACCGGATCGTGAACCACCGGTGGGACACCCCGCGGTCGCGGATGGTGGTGGCCGACGCCGCCACCGGCCAGCTGATCGGGACGGTGGCGCGGTACTGGGAGAGTGAGGAGACCCACTGGCTCGCGCTCGGGATCGTGCTGTACGACCCGACGCGGTGGGGGAGAGGGCTCGGCACCGAGGCGCTCGGTTTGTGGACCGACCACCTGTTCGCCGAGATGCCCCACCTGGTGCGGCTCGGGCTGCGCACCTGGTCGGGCAACCACGCGATGATCCGCGTCGCGACGCGGCTCGGGTTCCGGGAGGAGGCCCGGTTCCGCCGGGCCCGGATCGTCGACGGCCAGTACTACGACGCGCTCGGGTTCGGGGTCCTGCGGGAGGAGTGGGACCCCTCCCTGCGTCGCCGCGCCTAAGGAGGCTGTGGGGCGCAGGCCGCGGGCGGCCTCGCCCGCAGCCTCCTCCCGTGCCTTTGCCCG
>JBEBJC010001527.1:0-1508 GCA_040080105.1 Myxococcota bacterium | reverse complement strand
CGCGTACCCGGGCTCCCCTTCGCAATACCCCACCTGCGGCTCCACCCCGTACCCGTCCTCGTCCGCGTCCACGTACCAGCCCTTTGGCAGATCGACGAGCTGATCATCGTCATCGACCGAGTGCTGCGGCCGCGACCGGCGCCGCCGACCCATCCCGACGACGACCTGCCGCTCTGATCGCGTGGTGTGGTCGGGACCCTGGTCGATGCCGAGGGCCCGTCCCACCACAACCACCTGGTCGCCGTCGCGGGATGGGACCCCACACCGATCCCCGTGCCCGCCCCGCTACGGAGAGTTGGCGGTGGGACGATGTGGGCGGGACCTGACAGCTTCCAGAATTTCTGAGCACCTGCCGCGACGCCCGCCCGTCACGCTCCTCATGGCGCCTCGGGGGTGTCCCAAGCCAACACCTGCGCGGTTTCCTCATCTATCTCTCCCGTCGGAGCCAGGCAGGCGTGGAGCTGCCAGCGTGCGAGCGCTCGACGGGTCCGATCGTCCGCGACCCCGTTGATCGGCCCACTGCCGTAGCCGAGCCAGTTCAAGCGGGCCTGGACCCCAGACCAGCTCTCCGCTCCTGGGAACGGCCTCCCGCTCGGCCAGAGCCAGCTGGGGTCGACTGGCTGGAGGGGCGTGTAGTCCCGGCCAACCACCAAGCGGTGGTGCGCCCGAACGAACGGACGCTCTGCGGCCGCCTCCCGGTACGCCCCTTCGAGGCGGGGAAAGGCGGAGATCAGGAGTTCGTCGATCCCTGCGCGCAGCTCGGTCGGAGCGTAGTCCCACCCGAGCAGAGTCGGCACGATCTCGTCGACGGTGGAGCCGGTGACACAGGCCACCAGCTGTGCGGTGGCCCTCGGCCAGCTTCGCGCCCAGGTGGTGAGCTGCACCCGCCGGCCGAGCACGCCATCGATGGCGAGCAGCGCGGCGAGCGGACCTGCGACATCAGCAGGATTGGCCAGCCTGAGCCGGTCCTCGTCGGATTCGAGCAAAGCCAACTCCTGTTCGGCGTTCATTGGTTCATCTCCGGGTACGTGGTCCGACCCGCTCCATCAGCTGGGGAAGCCGCAAGAAGGGCGGGTACTCCACCCGGCGGATCCGACTGTGGGTGGAGGGTTCCCTGGAGCGTCCGTCGTGGTCGACGTCCTGGGTCGCTGCGTGTGAGGTCGGCGTGATCGCGTGGTGGAGCGCGACCGATCAGCGGAACTGGTTGACAGCGCCCAGATGCGCACCCTCGGGTGGCGGTCCAGCGCTGGCGGACCTGGATGCCAGACTCGAGGTCGCATCCTCGGGCGCGGCTTGCGATTGGCCAGGGGCTCACCTCGACCTCGCCGGTCGAGGCACCCGTTCAGAGGGCGTTGTGGTTGTCGCGGATGGGGAGAAGTAGTTGTCGCTCGGCACGCCGAGCGGGCTTTGCTACACCACCGGGCGGCCGGGTCGATCCGCTTGACGACCTGATCATCCCAGGTGATCGGGACGGGCAGGAGGTGCTCGATGGCCACGCCGTACCCCCG
>JBEBJC010001526.1:0-1509 GCA_040080105.1 Myxococcota bacterium | reverse complement strand
CCCCGGTCACCCCCGCGCCGATCACGTTCCCCGACGGCGGCCTGACGGTGCTCCGCACGCCCGAGGTGCACCTGGTGTTCGATCACGGGCCGCTCGGCGGGTTCGCGTTGGCCGCCCACGGCCACGCCGACGCGCTCGCGACGTACCTGCACGACCGGTTCGGCCCGGTGCTGGTCGGCCGCGGCACTGGGGTGTACGTGGGCGCGCCCGACTTCCGCCGGTTCCACCGGGGCACCTCGGCCCACCCCACGCTCGTGCTGGACGGAGCCGACCAGAGCGCGCCGTCCGACCACCCGTTCCTGTGGCGCACCCGAGCCACCGCGACGCTCGATCACGCGCGGCCGGAGGAGGGCTTTGCCTCCGCCCACCACGACGGGTACGCCGGCCGCGGGGTGGTGCACCGGCGCGCCGTCCGGGTCGAGGGCCCTCGGTTCACCTGGGTCGACACGGTGGACGGCGCGGGGCTGCACCACGTCGCGGTCACGCTCCCGCTCGCCCCCGGGCTGACGCTCGACGCCGACCGGGCCGTGTGGGACGGCGCGCGGCGGGTGGGGCGGATCGCGCTCGACCCGCGGCTCCGGTGGGAGGTGATCACCGGCGGGGAGCGCCCCGGCCCCGGGTGGCACGCCTCGGCGTACGGCGAGTGGTCACCCGCCACCACCGTGTGCGCGAGCGCGGTGCTCCGGGCCCCGGCCACGCTCGAGGGGCGGATCGAACTCGGGTGACGCGGTACACTGTCGGCATGGCCAAGACCTTCGACCGTCGCTCGTTGTTGTGTGCCGGATGCTCGGCGTTCGCGGCTGCGTGTGGTCCGCGCGACATCGTCGCGTTCCCCACCGGCGTCACCGGCGACACCGCGGGCGGCCCGCCGCCGATCGTGCCGAGCGAAGGGTACCCGTGTGACCAGACGATCGATCCCGGCGGACCCGGGTGGTTCGGGTTGTCCCTCGCCGAGTACCCCGACCTGGCCCAGGTCGGGGGGTGGTACGGCGTGAGCGTGGGCGGCGAGAACCTGGTGGTCGCCCACGCGATCGACGGGTGCTACGCGGCGATCCGCCGCGCGTGCGCCCACGAAGGGGTGGCGATCGTGTACAGCCCGTCGCGGGCGCAGTTCACCTGCCCCGCCCACGGCGCGGTGTACGACCTGCAAGGCGACAAGGTGGCGGGGCCTCAGCCCACCGGGCTGCCGGTGTTCCCGTGTGGTCGCGACGGGGACACGATCTGGGTCAAGGTGTAGATTCCCCCTCCCCCCGAGAACCGTGCTGCACGCGCGCCGCGAGATAGGTGGTGCGGCATGTCGAGCCTGTTGCCCCTGTTGTTCGCGGTCGCGGGGTGCACCGCCACCGACGGGTCCACCCCGTGCCGCCCCGGCTTCACCCACGGCGCCGACGGGCACTGTTACCCGCCGCCACCCGACCCGGTCCCGCCCACGTTGACCGAGGTGCTGACCGATCCGGCGAGCTGCGACCCGGCGAAGCCCGGCGCCGACGTGGACTGGATCGGCGGCTG
>JBEBJC010000381.1:0-7440 GCA_040080105.1 Myxococcota bacterium | reverse complement strand
GGTGCAGCCGGAAGCCGCCCGCCCCGCCCCCGTACCGGGCGTCCCCGGCGAGCGGGATCCCGAGGAACGCAGCGTGCACCCGGATCTGGTGCATCACCCCGGTCGACATCCGCGCCTCGAACAGCGTGTCCTCGAGCCGGGTGAACGAGGTCTCGGCCGGGAGCCACTTCCCGCGGTGCGGCGTCCGCTCGCCCCGCTGCACCACCATCCGCCCCGCGCGACGGGGATCGTGCGCGATCGGGCGGTCGCACCGGTGGGTGTCCCAGGTCGGGCTGCGGCGCACCACCAGGCGGTAAGTCTTCACCAGCTGTCGCCCGCGGAACAGCTCGCGGAGGAACACGAGATCGTCCAGATCGCGGGCCAGCGCCACCGCGCCCGACGTCTCGGTGTCGAGGCGGTGTACGAGCCCCCCTTCGAAGCCCTCGGGCCACGCGATCGCGGCCCGCGCCGGCTCCTGCGCGAGGAGCCGCGCGAGCACACAGTCGCCCGCCGGATCCCCGTGGGGCGGGAACACCGGCACTCCGGACGGCTTGGCGAACGTAGGGACCGTGCGGGTCGACATCGGGGGTCCGTGGTACGTCGACCCGGTGCTAACCTTCTCGCTGTGGTTCGGCTGCGGCGCCCCGCCGCCGCCGCCAGAGGTCGTCGTCAGCTGTGGGTCGGTGTTCGACGCCCTGGTGGCCGACCTCGGCGCGACGTTCGCCGCGACCGGCACCGGGGTGACGTTCCCCGACCGGGCCGCGTTCGTGGCGCAGTGTGAGCAGGCGAACCTGTCCGACGCGGCGCTCGGGTGCCTGCGGCCGGCGGTCGCCGTGGCCGAGCCGGACCGGTGCGCGGCCGCGCTCGCCCAGGCAGACGCGCTGGCGACGTGGTTCGACGCGCACACCACGATCGGACCCCGCGTTAGGTGATCGGCACCACCGAGGGGTTCCCGTGAGCGACCAGCAGCCCGAGCCCGACGAGCAGCGCACCGGGTTCAAGTTCGAGATCGACCCGGAGCGGATCGAGGAGACGTTGCGCCGGCTGCGCGATCGCCTGCGGGGCTCGTTCGTGGCCGGCCGATACACCAAGGTGCGGCTGTCGTACCGAGGCAAGGTCCTCGGGCCCGAGATCCCGCTCGCGGTGTTCCTCGCGGGTGAAGGCGTGGCGTTCTGGTTGTTGTCGCCGATCGCCGCCCTGCTCGTGAACCTCGGCGCCAAGGCGATCCTCGACGTGGAGTTCGTGCACGAAGCCGACGAGCTCGTCCAGGACGGGCTGGCGCTGTACCTCGAGGGCGAGATCGAAGCCGCGGAGCGGAAGTACCGCGAGGCGCTCGACCGGCGCCCCGACGACGTGGCGGCGCTGTACAACCTCGGCACGTTGCTGCGGGTCAGCGGCCGGAAGGAGGAGGCGCTGGTGATTCTGCGCCGCGCCGCGATGGGCCCCGAGGGGCATCCCGACGTGAAACGGGCGGCCGAAGCGGTCGAAAAGCTGTCGGCGGGTCCGTCGCGGTCGCTGTGACTGTCCCGCGCGGCGCAACGATCTGTCCCCTCCCCTCCGCCGCGACCGACGATACTGCACCGTCCATTCGGAGGTCAGGATGCGGTTCGTGATTGGCGCCCTCGGCATGATGTTGGCAATTCCCTCGTTCGCGGCGGACACGTACGACGTGGACCCCGTCCACAGCACCGTGCTGTTCTCGGCGACCCACTTCAACGCGAGCAAGTTCTTCGGTCGGTTCGACAACACGACCGGCACCGTGATGATCGACGAGGCGAGCCCCGCCGCGTCGAAGGTCGCGCTCACGGTGAAGACCTCGTCGGTCTCGACCTGGGACGCGAAGCGGGACGAGCACCTCAAGGGGGCCGACTTCTTCAACGCCACCCAGTTCCCCGAGATCAAGTTCGTGTCGAAGTCGGTCGCGAAGACCGGCGACAAGTGGGCGGTCACCGGTGACTTCACGCTGCATGGCGTCACCAAGACCATCACCGTCGACTTCACCAAGGTCGGCGAGGGCGACGACCCGTGGGGCGGCCACCGGGCCGGCTGGTACGCCGAGTTCAACATCAAGCGCAGCGACTACGGGATGAACTTCATGGTCCCGGCGATCGGCGACGACGTGAAGCTCATCGTCAGCGTCGAGGGCGTGCGCAAGAAGTGACCACCGGCGCGCTGGTGCTGGCGTGGCTCGGGCCGGCGGCGACCGCGATCGCGGTCACCGGCGCCGTGTCCCGCGCGGGCGCTGGCGCGCTCGCCTGCGCGGCGGGAACGATGGTCGGCCTGTGGGCTCTCGGCGTTCCCGTCCGCGCTCCGCTCGAAGGGATCGATTGGCTGTGGGGGGCGGCGGCGGCCGGGGCGTTGCTCGGGTGGGCGCCCGCGCGGATCGCCCGGATCGGGTGGCTCGTGACCTGGCCCGCGCTGGTGGCCGGGGTGCTGTGGGCGCCGCTCGGCGCGTGGGATCCGCCCCGCGCGGCCGCTACGTTCGCGATCGCCGCCGCTGCCGGGTGGGTCGGAGGGCTATCGGCTCGGCGCGACCCGTCGGCCCCCGCGGTGCTGGTGGGGATCGCCGGTGGCCTCGCCGCGACGTTGGCGGCGTCCGGCTCGTTGCGACTGGGCCTGTTGGGGGGCGCGCTCACCGCGGCTCTCGCCGGCGCCACCCTGGCGAGCGCGCGGTGGCCCGAGCGCGCAGGTTCGGCCGGGCTCGCCGCGGTGCCGCCGCTGGTGGTGCTCGCGCTGATCGGCGCGGTGTACTCGAGCACGCCCCCGCTGGTGGCGGCGTGGTTCGCGGTTGCGCCGCTGGTCGCCGCGCGGCGGGTGTCACTCGGCGCCGGCTTGGCTCTGGGCGCCCTGGCGGGGCTGCTCGGCGCGGCGCCGGTCCTCGCCGCGTTCGACCCGCCGGGCTGACCCGCCGACCACTCCGCCCATGGATTGGTACGGATGGGCGTGGAAGCTCGCTGAACTCGCCGTCGAACGTGAGCCGTCGATCGCCTCTCGAACGCGAGCGAGCGTAGCCACGATCGCGGCAACGGCACTCTGCTGGCGGTGCGTGCCCCGACGCCGGCGACGGGCGCTCTGATCGAAATCGACCCGACGCCTTGCATGAAAGTAAGTACTTGCTTATATCTGGGTCATGGAGGTCTTGGTGAAGACCCGCCTGCCGACCGAGCAGCGTCGCGTCCAGATCGCGGAGGCCGCGCTGGTGGTCATCGCGCGCGAGGGGCTCGGCCGGTTCACCACCCAGGCGATCGCCGCCGAGGTCGGGATCACCGACGGAAACCTGTTCCGGCACTTCGCCAGCAAGCAGGAGATCGTGCTCGCTGCCCTCGATCGGGTCGAGCTGGAGCTATTCCGGGACTTCCCCCCCACCGACGCGGACCCGCTGGTCCGCCTCGAGCGGTTCTTCCGGTTTCGCGCCGCGTTGGTGGGCGACCGACCGGTCATCGCGCGCCTCGCGTTTTCGGACGAGCTGCCGCACGCGGCCGGCGAGGGTGGGGCCCGGCAGGTCGAGTCCTGGAAGCGTCGTTCCCTGGAGTTCATCGTCTCTTGCGTCACCGAAGCATCGGCGAGCGGCCGGCTCCCCGCGGGACTCCCCGTCCGGGAGGTGGGGGTCGTGGTGCTCGGGACGCTGATGATCCTGGCGAAGTCCGGCGAGTTGGCTGGAGATCCCGCAGTGGTGGACCGCACTTGGTTGGTGGTCGCTTCGTTCTTCCGTGAGGTGCCGTCGTGAAGCTCCCCGAGACCCTGTACTTTCTTCGCCCCGGCTGGTGGGTCGTCCACCTCGCGTCGCCAGTGGCCGTGTTCGCCAGCGGCGTCGCCCTCGGGATCTTCCACGCCTCCGGACACGGGGGACACGCCTCGCCACCATCGGTCACCGGCAACCCTCTGCGCGATGAGATGGTGGATCTGCAGGTGGCGTTCGACACGCTGAACCGCGGGATCCTGCTCGGCCGTACCGCGGGCATCGAGGAGGCGTTCCACGCGGTCCACGCCCGGCGGGAGGCCACCGCGTCGGCGCTGGCGGCGGGGACCGTCCACCCGCCGAGGAACGCCGACCGGATGGACGCGTTCGCAGCGCGGGACCACGCGTTCCACGCGCTGGTCGAGTCCACGGTCGACGCCGCCCGCCGGGACGATCTGCCGACCCTCCGCGTGAGGTCGGTGGAGATGTTCGACGCGTGCCTGGGCTGCCACGCCGAGTTCCGTGACCCGGTCGATCCGGCCGAACACCGGCTGCAGGAAGCCAAGGAGGCCGTCCCAGCTCTCGGGAACGAGCTGCGGGCGCGCCTCGAAGCCGCGATGTCCGAAGGTGGACCCGAGGCGGCGGTGAAGGTGTGCGCGGGCGAGGCGCAGGAGATCACCCGCCGCATCGCCTCGGAGCGAGACGTCGCCGTAGGCAGGTCGTCGCTGCGGCTGCGCAACCCGGCGAACGCTGCCCCCGACTGGGTCGCCGCCTGGCTCGCAGAGCAGGGGGAGCGCCCGGCGGCCGGGGTCGAGGGCGTGGCCCACATCGACACCGTGGGCGGAGTCCGAGTCGCCCGCGTGATCGCGCCCATCGCGGTGGGCGCCGGGTGTGTGGTTTGCCACGGCCCGACCGAGACACTGGCGGAGCCAGTCCGGGCGCTCCTGGCCGAGCGCTACCCTTCCGACGCCGCCACCGGGTACGCGGCGGGCGATCTGCGCGGCGCGGTGTGGGCCGAGGCGGTGATCCGGTGAGCCGTGTCTGTGGGCACGCCAATCGCCACAGGGCGGCAGCCCGAGCGCTGCACCACGTCAACAACCCGGAGCCCCAATGACCCTGAAAGTACAGATCGTCACCTCACCCGATCCGGCGAGCGCGGGCCCCGACCGGGAAGCCAAGGCGCTCGCCGAAGTCGACGGGCTCAAACTCGTCGCCATCACCCTCCGACGCGGCACCGAGCTCGCGGACCACGTTGCGCCGGGGCCGATCTCGGTCCAGGTGGCTGCTGGTCGAGCGACGCTGCTCGCGGGCGGCGAGACCTACGAGCTCGGTCCGGGTGAGGTCGCGCTGCTCGCGGCTGGCGTGCACCACGCGGTCCGCCCCATCGGCACCGCGCCGGTGGTCGTGCTGCTCAACCGCTGCTCCACCCCGGGAGGTGTCTCTTGACGAACGGACGGTACAACGTCGGCGTCGGCCTGCTCGCGATGGCCTTCTTCATGGCCTACGGCTTCTTCCTCATCTACCTGCGCGACTTCGCGCCCGGCAAAGAGGAGTGGATCGCGCAGTACGGGCTCGGCAAGCACTTCGAGACGCGGCTCGCCCACGTCCACGGCAACCTGTTCGGGTTCCTCAACGTGATGCTCGGGTTCGTGATCCCGCGCCTGACCGCCGGGGAGAACGCTCGGCGCGCCGCTGCGACGCTGGCCCTGGTGGGACTGCTGATGCCGACCGGGATCCTGATGGAGGTGTACTTCGGAGCCCCGCCGATCTTCGTGCTGATCGGCGCGGCGTCGATGACGGCGGCGGTCGCCTGGACCGGCGGGCTCGCGCTCCGCGGCTGGACCGGCGCCGAGGGACGGTCGTGACACCTGGCCTCCTGCTCCTCACCGCGGCCGCCCGCGCGCAGGATCCGGGGGCGCTGACCCTAGATCGGGCGGTGGCGCTCGCGCTCGAGCACCACCCTGTCCTGACGGTCGCGCGCGCCGGGCTCGACGAGGCGCGCGCTGACCAGGGGATCACCCGGTCGCGCCTGCTGCCGCGGGTCTCGGCGACGGCGTCGGTCGTGTACCTCGAGCCCGATCGGTTGAGCCCGATCAGCCTGTCGACCCCGACCGGCGTGCCGACGCTGTACGCCGAGGAGCAGTACGCGGGGTTGGTGGCCAGACAGCTCCTGTTCGACGGCTCCGTGTTGCCGTCGCTCCGCTCCGCGAACGTCGGTGTGGACGTCGCGGTGCTCGGGGTCACCTCTGCCGAGGCCGAGACGCGGTTCGCGGCGACGCTGGCGTTCGTGCGACTGCTCGAGGCCGAGGCCACCGTTGGGGTCGCCGAGGACGCGGTGGAGCGGCAGGCGGCGTTCGAGGAGCTTGTCAGCAGACTCGGCGCCTTGGACAAGGCCACTCGCCTCGATCTACTGAAGGCTCGCGCCCAGCGGTTGGAGGCGGAGCGGGTGCTGGTCGGTGCCGCCGAGACCCGGGCGCTGGCCGAGGTGCAGCTGCGCAACGTGCTCGGGGTCGCTCCGGCCTCTCCCCTTGTCCTCGAGGGCGAGCTCAGGCGGGAGCTCGAGCCCCCCCCGGCCGAAGCGGCGCTGTACATCGACGCCGCGTCGCACAGCCCGGCCCTCGCGGCGCAGACCACTCGGGCGAGGCAGGCCGAGCTCGGCGTCCGAACGGCCTGGGGCGAGCACCTGCCCGACCTCTCGCTCGCGGCGTCGTACGGGTACCGGAACCGGGACGTCGGCGGGGGCGCCGACGAGTACGTGGTGGCTGCCTCGCTGGAGTGGCCGCTGTTCTCGGGGCTCGCGATCGACGCCCAGGTCGACCGCTCGCGCGCCAAGCAGGTCGCCGCCGAAGCGGCCACGGTGGCGCTCGGGGACCAGCTCCGGCTGGACGTGCGCCAGGCGCTGGCAGCATGGCGGACCGCTGTGGCGACGGTGCAGGCCGCTGCGGCGACGGTCGAGGTCGACCAGGAAGCGGTCGAGGCCTCGGCGGCGTTGTTCGAGGCCGGAAAGGCCACCACGCTGGACGTGCTGACCAGCCAGGCGGATCTGGCGCGTGCGGAGGGGGCCCTGGTCCAGGCCTACGGGGACTACGCGGTGGCGCGAGCGAGCGTCGTACGTCTGACGGGGAGGGCGCCATGAGCGTGCCGCTGGCTGTTCGTCCAGAGGAACACCACACAACGGGCGCAGAGTCGGCGCGGGAGGCCACATGACGAAGGGAGGGACGCTGGCGTGGGGGATCGGGGGGTTCGCCGTGCTGTTCGGGTTGATGACGCTGGCGGCCGGCGGCCCGGTCGTGCTCGACCTCGGGACGGCGCGGGCGGATCACGGGAGCTACGTGCCGTTCGTGCTGTACTTCAACGTCGCGAGCGCGCTCGCGTACCTCGCGGCGGGAGTCGGGGTGGCGCTCGAACGCCGCTGGGCGGCGAAGCTCGCGGCAGCGATCACCGTCGGCCTCGCGGTCACCGGCGCGGGCCTGGCAATCCACATCTTCACCGGAGGAGCCTACGAGCGCGAGACCGTGGTCGCGATGATCGTCCGGTTCCTCGTGTGGCTCGCCATCACCGGCTACGCCTGGACGAGGCGCACATGACCCGCGCGCGGCTCGGCACCGCGGTGGCGGTCCTGCTCGCGGTCCTGCTGGGCGCGGTCGCGACCTACCGGTACGCGTTCCGGAGCGAGGCCGTGCAGGTGGTGGTCGCCGCCGAGGGGGTGGTCGAGGAGGAGATCCGCGCGCCCGGCTCGGTCAGCTCGCGCACCGAGGTCGAGGTGTCGAGCCGGGTGGCGG
>JBEBJC010000380.1:0-7441 GCA_040080105.1 Myxococcota bacterium | reverse complement strand
CGAAGGAGGGCGCAGACGGTTGGCGAGAGGTGGTGGCCACCTGCAAGCTCGAGGCCGAGGCGACCACCGGGCCGGGGCGAGGGGCGCTGCTCGCGGCCGCCGGACGGATCACCGTACGTCGGCTCAACGATCCGTCCGAGGCCGAACGCCTGCTCACCGCCGCGATCGCGGCGGGTGACGCCACCGCCGAGACCCGCCGCACGTTGGCGGAGGTCCGCGGGACTCAGGGTCGATACACCGAGCAGGAGCAGGCCTGGCTCGAGCTCGCCCGGGTGTCGGCCGGGGTCGACCGGAGCGAGGCGTACCTCGAGGCGGCGTTGATCGCGTGGCGGCGGCGGGATCGGCCGGCCGAAGCGGTCGCGTACCTCCGAGAGGCGACCGCGGCGCTGCCGGAGGACTTCACCTCCCGCGCCCTGCTCCGGGCGTTGATGCCCGCGGTGGGGTCGAGCAGCTTGAACGAGCGCATCGATCTGTTGGAGGAGCTCGCCCGCCTGGCCGAGGGTGGCATCGCCGCCGACGCGCGGGTCGAGCAAGCGGCGCTGGCGGAGGAGGCGCGGCGGACCGATCTGGCGCGGATGGCCTACAACGCGGCGCTCGACGCCGAGCCTGGCCACACCTTCGCGTTCCAGCGCCTCGAGCGCTCGCTGCAGGACGATCCGGCGGGCTTGGCTCAGCTGTACGACCGCGAGGCCGCCCGCCCGGGCCAGACCAGCCCCGGGTGGTGGCGGGTGAAGGCCGCGCGGGCGTGGCTCGCCGCCGGTCGCGGCGACGCGGCGGTCGAGGGGTTCACCGCAGCGGTCGACGCCGGCTACGGGTTCGCCTTGCGCGAGCTCCAGGGCACCTACCTCAGGGTCGGCGCGCACCGCGAGCTGGAGGTCGTGCTCGCGCGGGAGTCCGCGGCGTTGGGTGCCAACGAGGGCAGGGGAGCGGCGCTGTTCCGGCTGGGCTGGCTGCGCGAGGCGCACCTGTCCGACCCGGCCGGGGCGCTCGAGGCGTACCGGGAGGCCCTCGGTTCCGACCCGGCGGCGAGCCCGGCCGCAGACGCGGTGCTCCGGCTGATCCCCGACGCAGAGCGCGCGGAGTTCCTGGTCGAGCGGGCCCGCAAGGTCGCCGACATCGAGGAGAAGCGGGCGCTCCAGCTGTGGGCGGCCGAGCTGGCGGAGAGCCGGCAGGACTGGGACTCCGCCCGGTCGCTGTACGAGCAGGTGGCCGAGTCCTCCTCCGGCGTCGAGTCCGAGCTCGCCCGGGACGGCCTCGATCGGGTGTTGCAGCGGGCAAACGACCCGGCGGCGCTGGCGCGGCTGCGGCAGGCCCGGGCCGAGACCACGGCCGACACCAACGATCGGGTCGCGTGGCTGCTGCTCGCGGGCAGCGCCCCTGCGGATCGGGCGCTCGCGGTGCAGGTGTTCTCGGGCGCGCTCGACCAGCGGGCCGACCAACCGGCGGCGTTGGCTGCGGTGGTGGTGGGCCTCGAGGAGGCCGGCCGCCACGACGACCTGGTCAGCCGGCTGCGTGCGGCCGGGAACGCGGCGACCGATCCGGCGCGGCGCGCGAGCTACCTGTTCCGCGCGGCGCAAGTGTTGGCCCGCCACGGGTCGGTGCCCGGCGAGGCGATCACGTGCGCCGAGCTCGCCCTCGTGGCCGAGCCGCGCCTGCGCACCGCGCGGTGGCTGATCCGTCGGATCCGCACCGGCCGGTCGGGCGAGGCGGAGGCCGCCTCGTACCGCGAGCAGGCGAAGCACACCGCCGACCTGGCGGGTCGGCTGTGGGCGCGGTTCGCGGCCTCGGTGCTCGCCGGGAGCGGGCCCGACGCCCGCGCAGACCTCGAGGCGATCCTCGGAGAGCAGCCCGATCACGCGGGCGCCGTCGCCGCTTACGAGGTGCAGCTCGTCGCCGAGCGCGATCGCGCCGGCCTCGTGAGCCTGTACCGCCGAGCGATCGACTCGGCCACCGGGCTCGCGGGCGCGCGGCTCGCCACCCGCAGCGCCGAGCTGCTGATCGAGACCGGCCGGAACGACGAGGCGGGCCTGGTCCTCCGCCGCCTGCGGGGGGTGCCCGGCGCGCCGCTGCGGGTGGGGGCGCGCCTGGCGCTCGCGATCGGCTCGACCGAACGCGCGATCGACCTGTTGTCCGGGTCCGACGCGGAAGAAGATCGGGTGGAGCGCGCCCGGCTGTTGGCTTCCGCCGGGCGGGGCCCGGAGGCTCTGCAGCTGCTGCTCGAGCTGCTCGGCACCGCGTCCGACCGGGTCGGCGTGGCGGCGCGGGTAGCGACGGTGGCGCAGCAGGTGGGCGACCCCGAGGCGATGATCAAGGGGTACGCCACCCTCGCGCAGAAGGCGCGGTCGGACTCGCTGCGCGCCGCGTACGGCGCGTGGACCGGCATGCAGCTCCAGGCGGCCAACCGGCACGCCGACGCGCTCGAGTACTGGCAGATCGCCCGCCGTCACCGGCCGCAGTCGACCCAGGCCCTGCTGGGGGTCGTGCGTGGCTTGGTGGCGCGCAAGGAGCGGGCGAAGATCCAGCCCGCGTTCGCAGACGCGCCCAAGGATCTCGCGCCGATCGCGGCGGACGCGTTGGTGTCCCTGGGCGACGTGGAGGGCGCGGCCGACGTGCTCACCAGCTACGCGGCGTGGCTCGCGCAGAGCAGCGCGCAGCCCGAGCGGCAGCTGTCCGCGCTGCTCGAGGTCGAGCGGTTGCTCGGGAGCGTGGCGGATTGGCAGGGCACCCACGACGCGCTGGTGATGCGGCGGCGGCTGTGCAGGAGCCCGGTTGTGATCGAGCAGGCAGAGGCGGCGACCCGGTGGATCCTGTCCGAGGAGCTGCCCGAGTCCGACGCCGCGTGGACGTTGTTCCGCGAGCTGCACGCCGAGCGTCCCGGCGACCGCCAGGTCACCGACGCGCTCGCTCGGATCGCGTCGGCGCGGGGCGAGGTGGACGTCGGGATCGGCTACCTGCGCGAGCTCGCCGACACGGCGCCCGACCCGAAGGAGGCCGCTCGGCTCCGCCGGCGGATCGGCGAGGTGTTCGAGGGGGTGAACCGCACCGACGATGCCCGCCAGGCCTACCTCGATGCGCTCGATCACCAGCACGACGACCGCGACGCGCTCGAGGGCCTGCGCCGGCTCGCCCAGGCGAACAAGGACTGGCCGGGCCTGGTCGCGGTGCTCCAACGGGAGGCCGCGTCCGCGGATCGGTCGCGCCAGATCGAGCTGCGGCGCCAGATCGCCCGGGTCACCGAGGATCGGATCGGCGATCGGAAGGTCGCGATCGACGCGTGGCGCGGCTTGCTCGAGCTCGACCCCGCGAACCGGGAGGGCCTCGACCACCTGCTGAAGCTAGCGGAAGAGCAGGGGGCGTGGGCGCTGTACGTGGAGACCGGCGAGGCGCTCGCCCGCCAGCTCACCGGCCGCGAGCAGGCGACGTTGCTGCGCAAGCTCGGGGTCGCGTGCCAGGATCGCCTCGGCCGAGACGACGCGGCGCGGCTGTTCGAGCAGGCGGTGGCGACGCTGCCCCCGGACGCCGAGGCAGCCACCCGGCTCGAGGCCATCGCGCGCAACCGCGCCGACTGGCCGGCGGCGGTCCGCGCGCTGCGGCTCCAGGCGGCAGCCGACGTCCCGGCCGACGTGAAGGTCAACGCGCTGCTCCGGGCAGCACGGGTCGAGATCGAGGCGCTGCACGACAAGGAATCGGCGGCGAGGAGTTACCGCCAGGTGCTGGAGCTCCGCCCCGACGAGACCAGCGCGTTGAAGTTCATGGCCACGCACCTGTTCGACGCGAAGAAGTACGACGAGGCGCTGCCGATCTGCGAGCGGCTCGAGCCGCAGCTCGCCAACGACGACGATCTGGACGACTTCGACACCCGGATCGAGCTCTCCGGCTTCTACTACATGTTCGGCGAGCTGATGCGGCTGCGCGACGACGAAGAGGCGGCGATCCCGCGGTACGAGCGGGCGTTGGCGCTGAACCCGACGCACTTGCCCGCGCTCGAGTCGGTGGCGCCGCTGTACTCGTCCACCGCGGCGTGGGACAAGGCAGAGCGCGTCTACCGGCAGCTGTTGCAGCTGTCGGGTGGGCAAGGTGACAAGGCGAAGGCGGCCACGACCTACACCGAGCTCGGGAAGGTCGAGCGCGCGCTCGGCTCGGCCGACAAGGCGTACAAGCGGTTCACCAAGGCGCTCGAGATCCACCCGAACCACGTGGGCGCACTCAAGGGGATGGCTCTGATCCTGGAAGACCGCCAGGACTGGAGCAACCTGCTCAACGTCTACAACAGCATCATCTACCACGCGACCGCGCCCGACGACGTGATCGACGCGTACATGACGAAGGGCCGGATCCTCGACGATCAGATGCAACGGCAGGACAAGGCCGCGCAGCACTACCAGCGGAGCCTGGACTTCGACCCGGCCCAGCCGGGAGCGTACCTGCGCTTGGCCGAGCTGGCGATGCGGCGCGACGCGTACAAAGACGCCGGCGAGCTGGTGGACTCTGCGCTGAAGCTCGATCCCGATCTGCTCCAGTCGTACCGTCCGCTGTTGCTGGCGGTGAAGGCAGCGGCCTGGCAGGACGGCGGTCACACGCCCGAGGCGGAGCGGTGCCTGCGCGAGGTGAAGATGCTCGAGCCTTCACTCGCCGCCGCGTTCGGCGACCAACCGCTGCACGATCTCGAGGCCCTGCGCCGCGCGATCAAGGACCGGATGCCGACCTAGGGGCCCTCCGAACGAGGGCCAGGTGCCATCGTGGAGGCATCGCCGCCCGACAGGAGCGTTTGTCGTGAGGCGGGCCCTAGGCGCTGGCCCGCACGATCGCGTCCACCAGCTCGGGCAGACGATCGTTGTGGATCGAGCAGTACGCGAGGCGGATGGCGTTCTCCGCGGGGAACGCGATCGTGCCGACCGACCACCGCTCGAGCAGGCTCCGACGCAGCTCCTCGGCGTCCAGCCCGTCGAGCTCCATGAACACGAAGAACGCGGAGTTGAACGGGAGGATCCGGAACCGCTCCGGATCGAGCGCCCCGAGCGCGCTCCGGAGGGTGCGGTAGCGCGCTCCGATCAGCTCCCTCCGCTCGTCGATCGCGTGCTCGAGCGTGGGGTCCCGCAGCGCGCGCTCGGACAGGGCGAGCGCTGGCCCGGAGGCCGGCCCCACCGAGCCGCGCACCAGGTACTTCAGCTTCGAGGCCATCACGGGCTCTGCCGCCCCGGTGGCGGTGTGGGTCAGGAACGCGACCCGAGACGAGAAGAACACCAGCTCCTTGGTCGCGCCGTCCGCCTTCGCCACCACCAGCCGATCCGGATCGGCGCCTGCGGCGAGATCCCAGAACAGCGACCGCGGGTGCAGGCCCGGCTCGTACACCCACCCTTGGTACGCGTCGTCGGTCACCACCACCATCGGGCCCGGGTGGGCGTGCACCACCGCGCACAGGCGCGCCGCCTCCGCTGGTGACGGGGTCCACCCGGTCGGGTTGGACGGGAAGTTCAGTACGAGGATCGCCTTCGACCGCACCGAGCGCAGCGCCTGCTCGAGGTCCCCCTCGTCGAACCGGCCGTCCGCGAACAGCCGGTACCGGATCACCCGGGCGCCAGCGTGCATCTCGAACAGCAGCTCGTAGTTCTCCCACGCCGGCCGGGGCACGAGCACGTCGGTGTCCGGATCGGCGAACAGATCCGACACCAGGGACAGGCTGTGGGTCAGCCCGTGGGTCACGAACGGCAGCGAGATCGCGGTGTCGGGGCTGCCGGCGAGCCGCCGCTGGCGCGCGCCCCACAGCTCGCGCAGCGGGCGGGGACCGTCGACCGGCGCGTACAGGAACGCGGCCGCCGGATCGAGGTTCGTGGCGTCGGACAGCGCCGGCACCGGCATCGGGTGGCCGCTCCCGTCGGTGATTTGCCCGATCGTCGCGTTTATCTTCGCGTGCCGGGCTTCGTCGGCTTGGAACGGGATCCCGCGGGGAAACGCGGCCCGCAGCCCGAGAGGGGACAGGCAGCGGTACGCCGCTGGGTGCGTCCGGCGAAGGACCTCGTTCAGCTCGTCCGCCTCGTCCACTCGGCCCCCAGGTCCGCGAACTCGGCGAGGGCAACCCGCCGAGCGGACGGCCCCCGTATCCTCTCCGGCCGCGCGGGGGGTGAACGACAGTGGTTCACGGCGCGTACGGGTTCGCCATATTTTGCCCCCTGTCGTGGCCGTCCGTCACCGGCGTGCATACGAACGCGTGGACGGAGGTGTTCTTGAACCCGTACGCATCTCACCCGTACGAAGTCCCGATCTCGCGGGCGCCGGTCGACGCCCGGGTGTCGTTCCTGCGGCACGTGGGGTTGCTCACGTTCGGCGGGCTCGCCACGGCCTCGATCACGGGCGTGATCTCGATGGTCGCGATCCTCGCGGCCCCAGAGATCCTGATGAACCGGTTCGTGATGCTCGCCGTCGTGTTCGGCGCGATGTTCGGGACCCAGGCGATCGGCTCGTCGATCGGGCGCACCCCGGATCGTTCGGGCCAGCTCGCGCGGTTCGTCGCGGGCACGGCGCTCGAGGGCGTCGCGTTCGGGTACCTGTTCGTGATGGCGGCGGTCGGCTCGGCGGCGATCTACGGGAACCCGCTGGTGGTCCTCGGTCAGGCGTCGGTCATCGTCGGGCTCAGCGTGCTCGGGATGGTCGCGTACCTGTTGACCGGCCCGAAGAACCTGTCGCTGATCGGCAGCGCGATCGCGGTGATGGGCCTGCCGATGCTCGGGTTGATGGTGTTCTCGGCGGTGTTCCCGATCGGTGGCACCCTGGGGCTCCTGTTGAGCGTCGGGTTCGTGGTGATGTCGGGAGGGGCGCTCCTGTACAACCTGAACCACGTGATGCACACCATGAGCACGAGCCAGCCGGTGTCGGCCGCGTTCCACGTCACGCTCGGGATCCTCACGTTCTTCTGGAACGTGGTGATGTTGCTGCTGAAGCTTCAGCGCCGGTAGTCGACGAGGGCGGGCTCGACGGCCCGCCCTGTTCTTCCCCGAGCCTACTTAACATAATATACATTATCGGCGCTCCAGGGCAGGGAGTGGATCGAGTATCCTGTGCTCGATGCTGCGCACGTTCGGTCTGTTCGGGGCGGTCGCCGGGTGCACACCTCCCGGCGTGGCGGTCGGCGTGTCGGCGCTCGAGCTCCCCGAGTCGTGGGAGGCCCTCGTCCGGTTCGGCTCGCCCAACGTGATCGGCGTACCGGTTTCGAACACGGGCTTCGCCGAGGCCGAGCTCGAGGCGGCGATCGATCCGCCGTTCTCGGTGCCAAACGCGCCGATGCTCGTGCCGGCGCGCGCCGACTCGGTGGTGCCGGTGTCGGTGGTCCCGGAGCACTACGAGGCGCTCGAGGCCACGCTCACGGTCTGGTCGGGCTCCGAGGCGCACCGCGTCCTGGTGGTCGCGCTGGTCGACCCGGACTACGACCGCGACGGCCACCTGG
>JBEBJC010001525.1:0-1513 GCA_040080105.1 Myxococcota bacterium | reverse complement strand
GCGGAACGCGGAGCGGCGGTCGACGGCGCCGCCCGGCAGGCGGCAGCCGAGGCCGACGACGGCGATCGGCTCGGACGGAGGTGCAGTCGGCATGGGGCCGCACTATCACTGCTCGCGCGCTCACCCGCAACGGGCGCGGCCCGCCCGATCAGGAAGCCTGCGCCGGAGCGGTCTCCGAGGCCTGCAGCCGCTCGAGCCGCGCGTCGATCGCGGCCAGCACCGTGCGGCGGGACTTGGCCCCCGCCTCGAGCGCGCGCGCGGCGGTGAGGGAGTCGAGGTCGAGCTCGGCGGTCCGCTTGATCGCGTCGCGCGCGTTCAGCCCTTCCCACCCGTCGAGCGCGGGGGCGCCAGCCGCTGGCCGGGCGACGAACCGACCCGCGACCCGCGCGAGCGGCTGGACCACCCGCCACGAGCCCGCCGCGTCGACCCACTTGCGCAGGCGGGCGGAGCCGCGCGAGCGCACGGCCCGGATCCGGTCGCGGGTGTGGCTGGTCCAGCGTGACGGGGCCTGCTTGATCTCGGTCCAGCTCGGAATCATCGACTCCTCCGTGTGCGTAGCGTGCAATGAATGAATGTTCATTCGGTCCCCCATCGACTAACGGTCGATCCGGTGTCCGTCCAGCCCGCGCCCGGGCTATCGTTCGCATTCGATGGGAACGCCTCGCCAACTCCGCCCCTGGTTCGGTCGCGACGCCGAGCGGGCCGACCTCGTCGCGCGCCTGCGCGCCCCCGGGGTGGTGGTGTTGACCGGGCCGCCGGGGATCGGCAAGACCGGGCTCGCGCGGCAAGTCGCGGCGGAGCGGGGCGGCGAGGTCGTGTGGGTCGACCTCGACGGGGCGGTGACCGGTGAAGACGTCGACGCGCGCGTCGGCGGCGCGCTCGGCCTGTCCCCGTGGGACGGGGATCCGCCGATCGCGGCGGCGCTGCGGGCCCGCGCAGGGGCGCTGGTGGTGCTCGACCACCCGGAGGCGGCGCTGGGGCCGTTGGAGGAGCGGCTCGGGCGGTGGTCCGCCGACGCTCCGGTGCGGTGCCTGGTCGCGACCCGGGTGCGGCTGCCGGGGCACCCGGCGCACCCGCTGGGCGGGCTCGACCCAGCCGACGCGGTCGGGCTGTACCTCGAGCGGGCGGCGGCGGTGCTCCCCGGGGTGGCGCTCGATCCGGACGAAGTCGCGGCGCTGGTCGACGCGCTCGACCGGGTGCCGTTGGCGCTGGAGCTGGCCGCGGCGCGGGTGCGGCTGTTCCCGCCCGAGCGGCTGGCGCAGCAGGACCCCGACCTCGCCGAGCTGCTCCGAGGGGGCCACCACGGCTCGCTCCACGCCGCGCTCGCGGTGAGCTGGGGCCTGCTCGGTGAGCCGCAGCGGTCGGGCCTGGCCGCCGCGTCGGTGATCCGAGGCCCGTTCGACGCAGCCGCGTTCGAGGCGGTGACCGGGCGCGACGCGGCGGTGCTCGAGGGCCTGCTCGACGCGTCGCTGGTCACGTGGGTCGGCCCCGGTCAGGTGCGCGTGCTCCAGAT